>PUOA01000270.1 GCA_003551925.1 Paracoccaceae bacterium | reverse complement strand
TCCGAAATCCAGCAGCGGCTGGTGCGCTCGATGGGCGGCTCGCCCACCCCGATCCCGTGGCTCGAGGTCTACACCGCGCTGCAGACCGGCGTGGTCGACGGCACCAAGAACTCGATCTCCGACATCGCCAACATGAACTTCCAGGAGCAGCTGCAATACATCACGCTCGACGGGCACGCCTACATGGCGTCGATGTGGTTCATCGACAACCCGACCTTCCAGTCGCTGAGCCCCGAGCACCAGCAGGTGGTCCTCGATGGCGGCGCGCTGATGTCGACGGTGCAGTTCGGCATCCAGCCCCGCAAGGAGCTTGACGCCTACGCCAAGTGGCTCGAGGCCGGCAACGAGATCATCGCGCCGTCCGAGGAGGACATGGAGCTGTTCCGCGCCCATGCCGAGCCGATCCGCGAGTGGTATCTCGAAGCCTTTGGCGAGGCGGGCGAGGAGTTCCTGGCCGAGTTCGAAGCCGCAGTCGCGCGCGCCGAGGCGCAGGTCGACAGCGACCGCGGGTCGGCCATGCGCTGAGCCGCGTTGCGCGCAGGACAGGTGAAACGGGGGGCGCGGTCAGTCGGGGGATTGATCGCGCCCCTTTCGTTCAGCGAGGAAGGGGCGGCAATGCTCGAAGGTCCTCGACCGACCGAAACCGGCGCGCGGCCGGGATGTCCGTTCCGGCCGCGCGCCGGGATCGTCGATGCGCCGCGCATCCGTGCCGCGGGTCTGCGCATCCGGCGCGGCGCTGCGCAATCGCGCGACACCGGGCCTGTGCGGTCGGCGCGCATGGCTGCGGTGGGGTTGCAGTTTCGCGCAGCGGTGGCATGGGATGCGGTGTCCCGGGCCTGCGCGCCGCGCACGGTCCGGGTATGGGCAGCGACGGAGGCCACGGTATGAGCGAAGCACGCGGGCGGCGGTCCACGCAGCGCACCACCATGTCCGATGTGGCGCGGGTGGCCGGGGTGTCGCCGTCGACCGTCTCGCTGTTCCTGCGCGACCCGGACGCCGTCTCGGCCCGGCGGCGCGCGGCGGTGCAGCGCGCCATCGATGCGCTGGGCTACGTTCCCAACCGCATGGCCGGCGCGCTGGCGGCGGCGTCGACGCGGGTGGTGGGCGTGATCGTGCCGTCGCTGGTCAACTCGTTCTTTTCGGAAACCGTGAGCACGCTGCAGATCGCGCTGATGGCGCAGGGCTACCAGATTCTGATCGGGCACACCGAATACGACCCCGCGCGCGAGGAGGAACTGGTGCGCACCTTTCTGTCATGGTCGCCCTCGGGGATCGTGCTGACAGGGCTCGGGCACAGCCGCGCCACCCGGCGGATGCTCGAGGCGTCCAGCGTGCCGGTGGTCGAGATGTGGGAAACCGGCCCCCAGCCGATCGACCTGATGGTGGGGTTCTCGCACGCCGATGTCGGGCGGCTGCAGGCGCGCCATCTGATCGAACGCGGCTGCACCCGGATCGCGTATCTGGGCGCGCAACTGGGGCTGGACGCGCGCGCCGCGCAGCGTGCGCAGGGCTACAGCGACGTGTTGAACGCGCATACCGGGCTCACCGCCCCCGACATCGCCGAGGCCCGCGCCCAGAGCGCCAGCGCCGGGGCCGATGCCTTCGCCGCCCTGATCGCCCGGCGGCCCGATCTGGACGGGGTGGTGTTTTCCAACGATATCCTTGCGCTGGGCGCGCTGATGGAGGCGCGGCGCCGCGGGATCGACATCCCCGGCCGGGTTCGGATGATCGGGTTCGGGGGCCTGGATTTCGCCTCGGCCGAGGTCGCGGACCTGTCTACCATCGACCCGCCGCGCCGCGCCATCGCCGAGCATGTGGCGCAGATGCTGCTGGCGCGCTTCGACGGACGGCCGACCGAGGAGCGCGTGATCCTGGACCCGGTGCCGATCTATCGGCGCAGCACCGCCGCCGCCGCCGCCCCGGTCACTGCCGAGGCCCGCGCAAGGTGATCCGCGTGCGCTGTGCGTAGCGCGCGCCGGGGCGCAGGATCGCCGAAGGGAAATCGGGGCGGTTGGGGGCGTCGGGCCAGACCTGCGGCTCCAGCGCGATCCCGGCGCGGGCGGGCAGCGGCGCGCCGTCATGGCCGATCACCCCGTCCTTCGGCAGCGTATGCGCGGTGAACACCTGCAAGCCCGGCTCGGTGGTGGCAAGCTCCAGCGCGACGCCCGTGCGCGTGCTGTCCAGCCACGCCACGGGGCGCAGCTCGGTGCGCGCGCTCGACAGGCAGAAATTGTGATCGACCGCCGCGCCGCGCAGGCTGCGCGGGGAGCGGAAGTCGAACGCGGTCCCGGCCACGGGCTGCGGCGCGCCGGTGGGGATCATCACGTCGTTGACCGGCAGATAGTGCTCGGCGGCCACGCGCAGCCGGTGCGCGGCGGTGTCGGGGCCGGGATCGAGCCGGTAGAAGCTGTGCTGCGCGAAGCTGCACGGCGTGGCGCCGTCGGTGGTGGCGGTGATGTCGAAGGTCAGCGCCGGCCCGGCGAGGGTAAGGGTCAGCGCGACCTCCATCTGCCCCGGAAACCCGCCCTCGCCATCGGGCATCACCAGCCCCAGCGTCAGCCGCTCGGGCGTGTGGTCGCGGATCTCCCACAGCTTGTGCGCGCTGCCCGTGGCGCCGCCATGCAGGCAGTTGCGGTCGTGGCAGTTGCGCGCAAGGCGGTGCTCGGCCCCGTCCAATGAGAACCGCGCATCGGCGATGCGATTGGCGAAGCGCCCGACCAGCGCGCCGAAATACGCCATCGGACCCAGATACGGCGCCAGCGTCGGCGCGCCCAGCACCAGCGGATGCGGCACGCCCGCCAGCCGCAGGTCCTGCACGATGGCGCCGAGCGTCAGCACCTGCACCTCCAGCGCGTCGTTGTGCAGCCGAACGCGGTGAACCGCGCGCCCGTCGGGCAGGGTGCCGAAATGCGCGATCATGGGGTCCTCGGGGCGCTGGGGTCAGACATCGGCTTCATACCGGGCGGCCTCGGGGTTCACCCAGGACAGGCGCAGCTCGATCGGCGCGCCGGCGTAATCCAGAGCGACGCGGCGAATGTGCAGAAGCGGGGTTCCGGGGGCAAGCCCCAGCTCGTGCGCGCAGGGGCCATCGGCGGCGGTGGCACGCAGGATTTCGCGTGCACGGTGGACGGTGGCGCCGTAATCGGTCTGGTAGAGCTGATACAGCGTGTTCGGCAGGATCTCGGGCGTGGTTTCCAGCGGCCCGAAGCGCGCGGCATCGAGCAGGATGTGCTCAAAAAGGATCGGCGCGCCGTCGGCCTCGCGCGCGCGGGTGATGCGGATCGCCTCGGCCCCCGTGGCCATGTTCAGCGCCTGCGCGTCGGCGCTGTCGGGGACCATGCGTGCGCGCGCCAGCACGCGGCTTTCGGGCGTCATGGTCCCGCCATCGGGACGGCGCAGGTTGAAGAAGCGAAACAGCACCGCGTCGCTGTCATGGCTGGCGACCACCGTGCCCTTGCCCTGCCGGCGCTGGACCACGCCCTCCTGCGCCAGATCCAGCAGCGCCTTGCGCAGCGTGCCCACCGCGACGCCGTAATCCTGCGCCAGCCGCGTCTCGGGCGGCAGATAGGTGCCCGGCGACCACTCGCCCGACGCGATGCGCTCCATCATCAGGTCGCGCAACTGCCGGTGCAGCGGTTGGGGCGTGGGGCGGACGGGCATGCGTGCGGTCCTGTTCGGGATGACGGTCTTGACGCGGCCAATTTATATAAACTATAGAGTTTTGCAACCACGAGGGAGGACCGACTCAGCATGACTCGCATCCAGCTAAGCCCGGCCGACGCAACGACGCTTGCGCAGGACGCGTTCACCGCCGCCGGGATGCCCGCGGCGCTGGCCGCCTCTGCCGCCCGCGCGCTGGTCGCGGCTGAATGCGACGGGCTGCCCTCGCACGGGTTGGCGCGGGTGCCGTTCTACGCCGCGCAGATGCGCACCGGAAAGGTGGTGCCCGACGCCGCGCCGCGGCTGGAGCGCGACGGCGCGGTGCTGCGCGTGGATGCGGGTTTCGGGCTGGCCTTCGCCGCCATCGACGCGGGCGCGAGCGCGGCGCGCGACGTCGCGCGGGAACTTGGCGTCGCGGTGGTCTGCATCACCCATTCGCATCATTTCGGCGTCGCGGGGCAGGCGGTCGAACCCTTCGCGCGCGAGGGGTTGGTGGCGCTGGCGCTGTCGAACTCGCCGGCCGCAATGGCGCCCTGGGGCGGCAACCGCGCGCTTTACGGCACCAATCCGATCGCCTTTGCCTGCCCGCGCGAGGGCGCCGCGCCGCTGCTGATCGACCTGTCGTTGAGCCATGTCGCGCGCGGCAAGGTGATGCTGGCGCAAAAGGCCGGCGAGCCGATCCCCGAAGGCTGGGCGCTCGATGCCGAAGGTCGCCCCACCACCGACGCCGACGCCGCGATGGCGGGGACCATGGTGCCCGCCGGCGGCGCGAAGGGCGCGGCGCTGGCGCTGATGGTCGAGCTGCTGACCGCCGGTCTAGGCGGGGCGCAGTTCGCGTGGCAGGCAAGCTCGCTCTTTGACGACAAGGGCCCGCCGCCCGATCTGGCGCATATGCTGCTGGTGCTGGACCCGGCGCGCTTCGCCCCCGGCTTTGCCGAGCGTGCCGAGGCGATGTTCGCCGCGATCGAGGCGCAGGACGGCGCCCGCCTTCCCGGCGTGCGGCGCTTCGCCGACCGCGCCACCCGCGCCGACACCATCGAGATCCCGCAGGCGCTGCACGACACGCTGCGCAGCCTTGCGACCACCTGACCCGTTCCGCATAAAGGGAGACCCTGCACCATGACCGCCACCACCCAGCCGCAACTGCTGGTCCACGACAAGGCCGACAATGTCGGCGTCGTCGTCGTCGAAGGGCTGACCGCCGGCACCGAGATGCTGTGCGTGTGCACCGAGGACAACAGCGATTTCCGCCTGACCGCCAAGGCCGACATCCCCATCGGCCACAAGGTCGCGCTCAAGGACCTCGGCGCCGGCGACACCATCATCAAATACGGCGAGGACATCGGCAAGATGGTCGGCCCGGCCGAAACCGGCGGCCATGTCCACACCCACAACCTGAAAACGAAGCGCTGGTAACGGAGCACCCACCTCATGGCTTTTGATTTCACGCAAGACACCGTCAAGGCATGGCGTCGCGAAAACGGCCGCGTCGGCGTGCGCAACCACGTGCTGATCCTGCCGGTCGATGACATCTCGAACGCCGCCTGCGAGGCGGTGGCGAACAACGTCAAGGGCACGATGGCGATCCCGCACGCCTATGGCCGCCTGCAGTTCGGCGAGGATCTGGACCTGCATTTCCGCACCATCATCGGCACCGGCGCCAACCCCAACGTCGCCGCCGTGGTGGTGATCGGGATCGAACCCGAATGGACCAGGCAGGTCGTCGACGGCATCGCCAGGACCGGCAAGCCTGTCGAAGGCTTCTGGATCGAGCAGAACGGCGATTTCGAGACCATCCGCCGCGCCAGCTGGAAGGCCAAGGAGTTCGTCCACTGGGCGACCGAGCTGCAAAAGGAAGACTGCCCGCTGACCGATCTGTGGGTATCCACCAAATGCGGCGAGAGCGACACCACCACCGGCCTGTCGTCCTGCCCGACGGTGGGCAACATGTATGACAAGCTGCTGCCGCACGGGCTGTATGGCGTGTTCGGTGAAACTTCGGAAATCACCGGCGCCGAACATATCTGCGTCAAGCGCGCCGCCACCCCCGAGGCCGGCGAGAAGTTCATGAAGACCTGGCAGGCCTATCAGGACGACGTGATCGAAGCCTTCAAGACCTCGGACCTGTCGGACAGCCAGCCCACCAAGGGCAACATCCTGGGCGGGCTGACCACGATCGAGGAAAAGGCGCTCGGCAATCTTGAGAAGATCGGCCGCACCAGCACCTACATCGACGTTCTGGAACCGGCCGAGGCACCTGCCAAGGGCGCGGGGCTCTACTACATGGACACGTCCTCGGCGGCGGCGGAATGCGTCACGCTGATGGCGGCGGCGGGCTACGTGATCCACACCTTCCCCACCGGGCAGGGCAATGTGGTCGGCAACCCGATCGTGCCGGTGATCAAGATCTCGGGGAACCCGCGCACGCTGCGCACCATGTCCGAGCATATCGACGTGGACGTGACCGGCGTGCTGCGCCGCGACATGACCATCGATCAGGCCGGCGACGCGCTGATCGAGATGATCCGCCGCACCGCCAATGGCCGCCTGACCGCGGCCGAGGCGCTGGGCCATCGCGAATTCTCGATGACCAAGCTCTACCGCTCGGCCTGAGCGGGCAGGGAACGGAACGACACCACGGGCGGGCCGCGACAGGCCCGCCCGTTCTTTCTCGGGGGACCGCCCATGCCGCTGCTCGAGCGTCCGCGCGCGTTTCTGATGCCCCTTGCGCCGGGGCTGCTGCTCGCGGTGACCATCGCGGGCGCCGCGGCGTTTCTGGGCGCGGAATACGACGCGCCGGTGATGCTGTTCGCGCTGCTGATCGGCATGGCGTTCAACTTCCTGCACGAGGACGGCCCCTGCCGCGCGGGGATCGAGTTCTCCTCGAAGTTCGTGCTGCGGCTGGGGGTCGGGCTGCTGGGCATCCGCATCGCGCTCGACGATCTGGCGCAGATCGGGCTGACGGGGGCGGGGCTGCTGGCCGGGTTGATCGTGCTGACCATCGCCACGGGGTTCATCGCCGCGCCGCTGCTGGGCCGGCAGTGGCGCTTTGCGCTGCTGACCGGGGGCGCGGTGGCGATCTGCGGGGCGTCGGCGGCGCTGGCCATCGCGGCGGTGATCCCGCACAACGACAAGACCGAGCGCAACACGCTGTTCACCGTGATCGCCGTGACCACGCTGTCGACGGTGGCGATGGTGCTTTATCCGCTGCTGTTCGGGGGGCTGGGGTTTTCCGAGCTGCAGCAGGGGTTCCTCATCGGCGCAACGATCCATGACGTGGCGCAGGTGGTGGGCGCGGGGTTCTCGGTCTCCGACCGCGCGGGCGAGATGGCGACGCTGACCAAGCTCTTTCGCGTGGCGATGCTGCCGGTGGTGCTGATCGCGGTGGTGCTGGTGCTGCGCGCCACCGGCGCCGGGGCGGGGCAGGGCAAGATCGCGCTTCTGCCGTGGTTCATGGTGCTGTTTCTGGCGCTGGTGGGCTTCGGCAGCGTGGTGGAGCTGCCGGCTGCGCTGGTGGCGCAGGTGGACACGCTGTCGCGCGCGTGCCTCATCACCGCGATCGCCGCGCTGGGGGTCAAGACCTCGATCAAGGCGCTCACGGCGGTGGGCGGCGGGCATCTGGTGGTGGTGGTGGCCGAGACGCTGGCGCTGCTGGCGCTGGCGATGGCGGCGCTGCATCTGCTGGGGCTGTTCGGCTGAGGCGCGGGCGGCGTCAGGCGTCGGCCACATGCACCGGCACGCGCTGCACGGCGGTGTTGGCGAAGCCGCCCAGATTGTGCGGCGGCTCCAGTGGCTGGGTGTTGCCCTCGGCGTCGGTGGCGCGGCAGGCGAGGTCATGCGCGCCGGGCGTGGCGTCCCAGTCGATGTGCCAGCCGGTCCAGGCGTAGGTGTCCGCGCGCGGGCGCAGCGTGGCCTCGCGCCATGCGCCATCCAGCAGCACCTCGACCCGCGCGATGGGCACACCGCCGCCCGACCAGGCGCGCCCCGACAGCCGCACCCGCCCCGGGCGCAGCCAGCGCGCACGGGTGAACCAGTCGGGCACGCCCGGCGGTTTCATCAGCGCGCGCACATGGATGCGGGTGACAGGCACGCCGGCGTCGTCCTCGTGCTGGCGGAAGCGGTAGGTCCGGACCTGCTGGAAGCCGTGATAGCGGTGTTCCAGCGCCTCGACGCGTGTGAGCCACTTGACCGAGGCCATGCCATACCACCCCGGCACGATCAGCCGCAGCGGCGCGCCGTGCTGCGGCAGCAGCGGCGCGCCGTTCATCCCCCAGACCAGCATCACGTCCAGCTCGGCCAGCTCCTGCGGGGTCAGGCTGCGGCCGAAGGGGTGCGGCACGCCCTTGTCGAAGCCTTCATCGGCGCCGATGAAGGCGAGGTCCTGCACCGAGGCGCGGGGGCGGGCGCGTTCGATCAGCGGCGCAAGCGGCGTGCCGGTCCATTCGCTGGTGCCCACCGCCTCGTGCAGCCACGGCATCGACACCGGGCGCGGGTCCATGCCCGCGCGGCCGTTGCCCGCGCATTCCAGCGTCACCGGCCGCGTGATCGCGGGCAGCGCCATGATCTCGGCCATGCTCAGGCGAAAGGGCGCGTCGAACGCGCCGGTGAATTCCAGCGCGTGGGTGCCCGCGTCGATCAGCGGCACGTCGAAGTGGTTGAGCAGGTAATGCGTGCCGGTGGGGGTGATGTCGGCGTCCAGAAGCTCCAGCAGCGCGCCGGAGTTGCGGTTCGCCAGCCCCAGCTCGGAGCGCGAGAATTCCGCGGGCTCATCGCGCGGCGCGCCGGGGGTGAAGGGGGACGTGTCCATCAGATCACCTCATCCGAGCGGTCGTCGCTTTCGCCGTAGCGCTTGAGCACGGCAGGGCGGGTGCCTTCATACACGCGGTCGATGCCTTCGGCGATCTTCGCGTTCTCGCGCTCGAACAGGCAGGTGCCGTCGAGGTCCGAGGCCACGATGAACGGCCCCATCCGGCGGCAGCGGATCACCCACATGGCTTGCGCGAGGCCCAGCTCCTCGTGCCAGTGCACGGCCTCGACCGTTTCGACCCCGCGGCCCAGAAGCGCGCCGGTGCCGTAGCCCACGGTGGACAGATACACCGCGCCGTTGGGCACGAAATAGGACTTGTAGTCCTTCGACGACATGCCGCCCTTGCCGATGATCAGCTTCGCGCCGGTCTTGTCCATCCACTCGGGCAGCCATTTGGCGAAGCGAAACGACGCCGTCGCCGTCACCGCGCCCATGCTGAAGCTGCCATCGGCGTTGATCCGCGCGGCGGGCGAGCAGTGGAAATTCGCGGCACTTTCCGACGGAAGCTCCATCGGGATGTTGGCCTTGTCCTCGAGCGCGCGCATGTAGACGCCTTCGCGGGCGGTGTACATCAGCCCGTCCAGATAGACGATGTCCCCGAGGCGCAGCGCGGCGATGTCCTCGGGCGTCGGGGTGGTCGACAGGGTTACCTCGCGCACGCTCATTCCGCAGCCTCCCGCGCCGGTTCCCAGTCCACGGTTTCGCGGCGCATGTAGGGGGTGAACCAGTCCGGATCGGTGCGGTGTTCGACGCGCCCGTCGGGCCAGATGCGCGCCACCGCGCGGCGCGAGGACAGGCAGAAGGCGTGCACCGACATGGGCATCCCGCCGGTGTGGCAATAGCCGACCTCGATGTTGCACTGGATGACCATGTTCTTGCCCACGAAGCCCATCGCGCCCATGCCGATGGAGTTGCCGAGCTCCTTGAATTCGTCCTCCAGCGCGGCGATGCGCGGGTCGGGGTTGCGGCTGCCCACCGTGCGCAGCACCGAGGCGCGCTTGCCCAGCGTCATGCAGATATCCTTGGACCCGCCCAGCCCGATGCCGATGATCGCCGGCTGGCACGCCAGCCCGCGCTTGCCGAACGCCATCAGGCTGTCGAGGTAGAACCGCTTGATCCCCTGCACCCCGTCCGATGGAAACAGCATCCGGTAATCGGTGCCGAACAGCCCGCCCTTGTGCACGGTGATCAGGTCGATCCAGTCGCCCTCGGGTTCATGGGCGTATTCGATCTCGGGGGCGCCGATGCCGACATTGTTGTCATGATCGGTGCGCCACAGCGGGTGCACGCGGTTGGGGCGCAGCGGCACGTCGAAGGTCGCCTGCGCGGTGGCGCGGCGCAGCGCGCCCTCCAGCGCCACCATGCCGCCTTCGACGCGGGCCTCGTTGCCCAGCTTGACGAACCAGCGCGGCACGCCGGTGTCGCCGCACATGGCGCTGCGGTCCTCCTTCGCGGCCTCGTAATTGTCGAGCATCGCCTTCAGCACGAAGGACGACAGATCGCCCTCCTCGGTGGCGGCGGCGCGTTTGAGGCCGTCGAGGTAATCCTGGGGGATCTCGATGGCGGCCTTGGCCATCAGCTCTTCGGCGGTGCGCTGCAGCGTGGCGAGCGGGATCATGCGAGCCTCCCTTTGCGTCATTGCGCGGCGACAAGCGTTTCGGGCGCGTCCTCGGGCAGGATGGTCTCGCCCGGGCGGACGATGGTGAACTGCACCGGCGCGCGGTCGACCGCGACGGCGTCGCCGGACTGGCGCGCGACGGTGAACCAGCTGTCCTCCATCGCGCCGGTTTCGGGGAAATCCTCGCGGTAATGCGCGCCGCGCGAGTTGTCGCGGGCGAGTGCGGCGCGGGCGATCACCTCGGAGATGTCGCACAGCGAGCGCAGGTTGAGCCAGTCATGCCAGGTCAGGTTGAAGGCGAGGCTTTCGGAGGCCACGCCCACCTCCATCAGCGCATCGGACACCTCGGCGATGCCCGCCAGCCCGCGTCTGAGCCCCGCGGCGGTGCGCATCACGCCGACCTCGTCCCACATGACCTCCTGCAACTGCTTGCGCAGCGGCTGCACCAGCCCCGGCGTGCGCGTGAGCGGGTGGCAGGCGCGGGCAAGCTCGGCCTCCAGCGCGTCGGGGTCGGGCTCGCGCAGCGCGCCCATTGCGCGGATGTCGGCGCCCATCACATCGCCCGCGATGCCGCCGAACACGGTGGAATTCGCCACGCCGTTGCCGCCCAGCCGGTTGGAGCCATGCGCGCCGCCGGCATCCTCGCCCGCGACATAGAGGCCTTCCAGCGCGGTGCGCGTGTCCACATCGACCACCACGCCGCCCATGAAGTAATGCGCGGTGGGCACCACCTCGACCTTGCCGCCGGCCAGATCGAAGCCGCAATCGGCGCAACGCTTGACCATGCCCGCGAATTTCTGCGCCACCCAGTCGGGGCCCAGATGCGCCATCGAGATGAACACCCCCTCCTGCTGCGGGTTGTTGTTCTTGCGCATCTCGGCATAGATCCCGCGGCTGACCACGTCGCGCGTGGCGCGTTCGCCCTTGCCGTCATAGTCGAACATGAAGCGCTGCCCGGCGTGGTTGATCAGCTGCCCGCCCGCGCCGCGCAGCCCTTCCTCGAGCACCGTGCCGGTCATGCGGGTGTGATCGCCCGCCAGCAGCCCGGTGGGGTGGAACTGCACCATCTCCATGTCGCGCAGGGGCAGCCCCGCGCGCAGCGCCATGGCGAGCCCGTCCATCGTCTTGTCGCCGCTGGGGGTGTGATACTTGTACATGGTCGGCCCGCCGCCGGTGGCCATCAGCACCGTCTTCGCGCGCACCAGCCGGAAGCGCCCGGTGCGCATGTCGATCATCAGCACGCCCGCGAGCGCCGCGCCGTCGCGCGTGGGGATCAGCCCCACGGCGCGGTGGTCCTGCAGCTTTTCCACAGGGCGGGCGAGAACCTGCTCCATCAGCCGGTTGATGATCTCGATCCCCGTCAGATCGGCCTTGTGCACGGTGCGGTCGGCGGTCTGCCCGGCGAACGCCTTCTGGTGCAGCGTGCCGTCGGGGTTGCGGTCGAAGAAGCAGCCAAGCTCGTTTTCCAGCTCGTGGATGCGCTCGACCGCCTTTTCGCACAGCCGCCAGGCCATGTCCTGATCGGGCAGCCACTTGCCGCCCTGGATGGTGTCCATGAAATGCCGCTCGACCGTGTCGCCGCCGCCGAGCGCGACGTTGTAGCCGCCCTGCACCATGCGCGTGCAGCCGCATTTGCCGATCAGCCCCTTCACGGCGATGGTGACGCGCGTGCCCTCGGGCGCCGATTGCAGCGCGTGCAGCGCCCCGAAGAGCCCCGCGCCGCCGGTGCCCAGGATCAGGATGTCGGTGTCGTGCCGGTCGATGTCGCGGGGGGTTGGCATGTCAGATCGCTCGCATCAGGAACAGGGTCGAGACCAGGAACGCCCCGGCCGTGGCGGCGGCGGCGAGGCTTTTCTGCGGGGCCGACCAGGGCAGCCATTCCAGCGCCATCAGCCGCAGCCCGCCGAAGAAATGCACCGCCAGCAGGAACACCAGCCCGGTTTCGGCCAGCTTCACCAGGGGCATTCCCGTCAGCTCGAGAAACGCGTCCAGCCGCGCCGGGTTGGTCATGGCCTGCGACAGCACCCAGAAATGCGCCGGCAGGAACAGCGCCAGCCCCAGCCCCGACAGCCGGTGCAGGATATAGGCCAGCCACAGCGGGTGCGCGCGCGGAACCGCCCTCATGCCGGCCCCCCTGCGGTGACGGCGTAGACCGCGTGCGCGCCCATCGCGAACAGCCCCAGCCCGATCACGGCGGCGGTGGCGTCCAGCGCGCGCCCGCGCAGCCCCGCCCATTCGCCCAGGATCGTGCGCAGCCCCAGCGCCGCGTGGATCGACACCGCGACCACGAACATGCCGTAGAACAGGAACCAGAACACCGAGCCCTGCGTGCGGCCCAGGATCTCGGCCGCGCTCAGCCCGCCCTGGATCGCGTAGATGATCAGCCCCAGATGCACCAGCACGAAGGGCGCCATCACCAGCGCACTGAGCCGCTGCGCCATGTACAGATGAAACTCCCGCATCACCCTGCCTTTCGGAAATAGCGCCGCGCGGCGGCGCGCTTCAGCCCGGCGATGGCCGACATCGGGTCCAGATCGTTGGGGCAGTAGGCGGTGCACGAGCCCATCGAATGGCACGACGTGCACCCGCCCGGCCCGGTCACCGCGTCGAGGATCGCGTCGCGGTCGGCCTCCTTGGCGTCGTTGAACAGCGTCCAGGCGCGTTGCAGCGCGGCGGGGCCCAGATAGTCGGGGTTGCCGGTGACCGTGTCGCAGGCGGCATAACAGACCGCGCAGTTGATGCATTCGATCCCGGCGCTGGCCTGCGCGCGCTCGGCGCTGCCCGGGTCCACCGGGGCGATGGGGTCGTGGCGCGTGCGCGTGGGGTGGTGGCGGCCTTCGGCGGCGACCCATTTGTCGAAGAACGGGTCCAGATCGGCGGCCAGATCCTTGATCACCGGCAGGTTGCGCAGGGGGCGGATCTCGATCTCTGCCGCATCGCCCAGCACCTTGCGCACATGCGTCCGGCAGGTCCAGCGCGGCACGCCGTTGACCATCATCGCGCAGGACCCGCACATCCCCACCCGGCACGCGAAGCGGTAGGTCAGGCCGGGATCGGCGTGCTGCTGGATCCACGACACCACGTCCAGCACGGTCTGGCTGTCATGGGCGGGAACCTCGAACCGGTCGAAGCGGGGAGTGTCATCGGCGGTGCCGCGTTGCACCCGGACCTTGATGGTGGTCTCTTCGGTCACAGTCTGTCCTTGCGTGGCCTGTGCGCCGTGGATACTCAATAAAGCAGCTTTCGTAAACTCCAGAAAATTTACTTGCGAAAATTTCATGCTAAGACGGTGCGTGAACCACGAAAGGGATGCAGATGACGGATCGAAAGACGCGCCGCGGGGCCGACCTGCTGGTGCAGGGGCTGCAACAGGCGGGCGTGAGCGCGGTTTTCTCGCTCTCGGGCAACCAGATCATGCCGGTCTATGATGCGCTTCTGGGCAGCGGCATCCGGTTGATCCATGTCCGCCACGAAACCGCAGCCGTCTACATGGCCGAAGCCTGGGCGCAGCTGACCGGGCAGGTCGGCGTGGCGCTGGTCACCGCCGGAGCGGGGCTTGGCAACGCGCTCGGGGCGCTGGTGTCCGCGCAGGCGTCGGAAACGCCGGTGCTGCTGCTGAGCGGCGATTCGCCGCGCGCGCAGGACGGGATGGGCGCGTTTCAGGAGCTTGATCAGGCCGCGATGGCGCGCCCGGTGACCAAGCTTGCCGCGCGCAGCGAGGGGGCGGGGGCGCTGCCGGCGGAACTCGCGCGTGCCCTGCGCACCGCGCGCGCGGGGCGGCCCGGGCCGGTGCATCTGGCCCTTCCGGTGGATGTGCTGGCCGCCGACGCCGCCGCCGAGACCCCGTCCGCCGACCCGCCGGTGCAGGCGCTTGCGCGCGACGACGCCGCCCGCGCCGCACGCTGGCTGGCCGAGGCCGCGCGCCCGCTGGTGCTGCTGGGCCCGGCGCTGTCGCCCACGCGCACCGGGTTGCCGATCCGCGATGTCGAGGCCGCGCTGGGCGCACCGGTGGTGTGTCTGGAAAGCGCGCGCGGGCTGGCCGATCCGGCGGCGGGTGCGCTGGTCGAGCTGATGTGCGCGGCCGACCGCGTCCTGCTGCTGGGCAAGCGCGCCGATTTCACCGTGGGGTTTCTGGGCGCGAAGATCTGCGCCGCGACCACGCGCTTCGCCGCCATCGATCCCGAGCGCGCCGAGCTCGACCGTGTTCGTGCACGCATCGGCGACCGGCTGGACCTTGCGTTGCAGGCCGACGCGCTGCCCGCCCTGCGCGCGCTGATGGCCGAAGGCGGCGCGCCCGCGCGTCCCGACTGGCGCGCGACGGCGAAAGCGCTGCTCG
>PUOA01000161.1 GCA_003551925.1 Paracoccaceae bacterium | reverse complement strand
GCGCAGGACGACACCGCGCGCCCCTATGACCGCGTCTGCATCCACGAGGCCTTCGCCGCGCAGGCCGCCCGCACCCCCGACGCCCCCGCGCTGGTGTTCGAGGGCGTGACCCTCAGCTACGCCGAGCTTGACGCCCGCGCCAACCGCGCCGCGCATGTGCTGCGCGACATGGGCGTCGGCCCTGACCAGCCGGTGGCGCTGTGCACCCGGCGCGGCCCGGCGATGATGGTGGGCGCGCTCGCGATCCTCAAGGCCGGGGGCGCCTATGTGCCGATGGACCCGGCCTATCCGCCCGAGCGGCTGGCGCATTACCTGTCCGACAGCGGCGCGCGGGTGATCGTGACCGAACACGCAGCCCTTGACGCGCTGCCTGCGCATGACGCGCAGCTTCTGCAACTGGACACCGACACCCGGCTGCAGAGCGCCCCCGCCACCGCGCCGGACAACCGCGCGCGCGCGGACACGCTGGCCTATGTGATCTACACCTCGGGCTCGACCGGCCTGCCGAAGGGGGTGATGATCGAGCACGGCAATGTCGCCAACTTCTTCGCCGGAATGGATGACCGCATCGCGCATGACCCGCCGGGGGTGTGGCTGGCGGTCACCTCGCTGAACTTCGACATCTCGGTGCTGGAGCTCTTCTGGACGCTCGCGCGCGGGTTCAAGGTCGTGCTGATGGGCGATGACGACCGGCTGGCGACCTCGAACGCACCGGTGGTGGCATCCGATCAGGGGATGGCGTTCAGCCTGTTCTACTGGGGCAATGATGACGGGCCGGGACGGCAGAAATACCGCCTGCTGCTGGAGGGTGCGCGCTTCGCCGACACGCACGGCTTCTGCGCGGTCTGGACGCCCGAACGCCACTTCCACGCCTTCGGCGGCCCCTATCCCAACCCGGCGGTGACCGGCGCGGCGGTGGCGGCGGTGACCAGCAACATCGCCGTGCGCGCGGGCTCCTGCGTGGCGCCCCTGCACCATCCGATCCGCATCGCCGAGGAGTGGGCGGTGATCGACAACCTGACCAACGGGCGCACCGGCATGGGGATCGCGAGCGGCTGGCATCCGGTGGATTTCGTGCTGCGGCCCGAAAACCGCCCCCCGAACAACAAGCGGGCGATGTTCGACACCATCGACACGCTGCGCCGGCTCTGGCGCGGCGAGGAGGTGGCGTTCGACAAGGGCGACGGCGAGCCGGTGCCCGTGCGCACCCTGCCCCGCCCGGTGTCGGACGACCTGCCGCTGTGGATCACCACCGCCGGCAACCCCGACACCTGGCGCGAGGCCGGCGCGCTGGGGGCCAATGTGCTGACCCACCTGCTGGGCCAGAGCATCGACGAGGTCGCCGAGAAGATCACCCTCTACCACGCCGCGCTGCGCGAGGCCGGGCGCGACCCGGCCGATCACACCGTCACGCTGATGCTGCACAGCTTCGTCGCCCGCGACCGCGAGCACGCGCGCAACGTGGCGCGCAAGCCGATGCAGGACTATCTGCGCGCCGCCGCCGGGCTGGTGAAGCAATACGCCTGGGCGTTTCCCGCCTTCAAGCGCCCGCAGGGCGCGCGCTCGCCGATGGAGATCGACCTGTCCACGCTGAGCGAGGACGAGGTCGCGGGCATCCTCGATTACGCCTTCAACCGCTATTTCGAGGAGTCGGGCCTGTTCGGCACGGTCGAGGATTGCCTTGCGCGGGTGGCGCAGCTCAAGGCCATCGGCGTGGGCGAGATCGCCTGCCTGATCGACTACGGCATCGCGCCCGAAACGGTGCTCGAAGGGCTGTATCCGCTGGCCGAGGTGGTGCGCCGCGCCAATGCCGGCGCCGCGCCTGCGCCGGACGACTTCTCGCTCGCCGCGCAGATCATCCGCCACGAGGTCACGCATCTGCAATGCACCCCGTCGATGGCGCGGATGCTGATGGGCGACGACGTGGCGCGCGCGGCGCTGGCGCGCGTGCCGCATCTGCTCATCGGCGGCGAGCCCCTGCCGGGGGCGCTGGCGGCCGAGCTTGCGGGGCTGCGCGACGCGCCGGTGGAAAACATGTATGGGCCGACCGAGACCACGATCTGGTCCTCCACCGGCCCCACGCGCGGCGGCGAGGGCATCCAGCCGCTGGGCCGCGCCATCGCCAACACGCAGCTTTACGTGCTGGACGCGGCGATGCAGCCCGCCCCCGACGGCGTGGCGGGTGAGCTGTGGATCGGCGGCGACGGCGTGGCGCGCGGCTACTGGCAGCGCGCCGAACTGACGGCCGAACGCTTCCGCCCCAACCCGTTCGGCGCGGGCAGGATCTACCGCACCGGCGATCTGGTCCGGCGCGAGGCCGACGGCACGCTCGCCTGTCTGGGCCGCGCCGATCACCAGATCAAGCTGCGCGGCCACCGGATCGAACCGGGCGAGATCGAGGCCGCGCTTGACGCGCAGCCCGGCGTCACCGGCGCGGTGGTGCTGGCGCGCGAGGATACGCCCGGCGACCTGCGGCTGGTGGCTTACGTGACCGGCGCGCCCGCGGGCGATCTGCGCGCCGCGCTTGCCGCGCGGCTGCCGGGACACATGGTGCCCGCGCATGTGGTGCCGCTGGACGCGTTTCCGCAGACGCCCAACCGCAAGATCGACCGCGCCGCGCTGCCCGCGCCGGGCGCGCGGGCTCCGATGCGCGCGACCCCTCCGCCCGCTACCGCGCCGACGCTTCAGGGCGACACGCTTGCGCGGATCGCGCAGGTCTGGTCGGACGTTCTGGGCGTGGACGGGATCGCGCCGGGGGACAATTTCTTCGACCTTGGCGGGCATTCGCTGCTGGCGGTGCAGGCGCACCGCACCCTGCGCGCCGAGCTCGGGCTGACGGGGCTGTCGATCACCGACATCTTCCGCTTCCCGGTGCTGCGCGATCTGGCGGGGCATGTGGACGGCAAGCTGCGCCCGCAGCCGCCCGCGCCCGGGCCAGCACCGGCTGGCCCCACCCCTGCCACGCCACCCGCCGCCGGCACCGACCGCGACGCCGCAATGGCGCGGCGGCGCGCGATGCGGGCGCGGCGGATGGCGCGCACATGAGCAGCCGCGCCGCCGGTGTGATCGCCGAGGATGCCGTCGCGGCGCTGTTCTCGGTCCCGGTGGCGGTCGGGCAGGCCGATCCGCGCCGCCCGCAACCGCCGCTCTGGCCCATCGAAGCGGCGGCGATGGCCGCGGCCCGCACCGCGCGGCGGCGCGAATTCGCGGCCGGGCGCGCAGCGGCGCGCGCCGCGCTCGGCAAGCTGGGCCGCGCGCCGGTGGC
>PUOA01000349.1 GCA_003551925.1 Paracoccaceae bacterium | reverse complement strand
GCGGCGATCGCCTCGGGCGCGGCGCTGGGCAAGGTCGAGGCGCTGGCAGCGCTTTCGCCGGCGGATTGAGCGGCGCAGCGCCTGCTTCGCAAGACCAAGGTCGCTTCCCGCCGCTGCCATGTCGCCATCGCCGAGTCTCGCCGGGCGCGCATGGCTATCCTGCCGGGCGACGTGACGGGCGCTCATGGGAGGGGCGGCGATGATTCTCTATCCGACGATCCAGTTGCAGAATGGCCGCTGCGTCTCGCTCAGGCGCGGGCGGCTGGCCGAGGCCGAGATATGGCATGTCGACCCGGTGCAGAAAGCCGCCGATTTCGTCGAGGCCGGGGCGCAGCGCATCCAGATCATCGATCTGGATGCCATCGACGGCGCGACCGATAACGGCGCGCTCATCACCCGGATCCTGCGCGAGACGCGCGCCGATGTGATGGTGGGCGGGGGCATCCGCACGCGCGAGCATGCCGCCGCCTGGATGGATGCCGGCGCGGCGCGGGTGGTGTTCGGCTCGGCGGCGGCGCTGGCCCCGCAGGAGGTGAAGAACGCCGCCCATGACTTCCCCGATTGCGTGATTCTGGCCGTAGATGTCTGCCAGGGCCAGGTGATGATCGATGGCTGGCGCGAGGCCACGGCCTTCGCGCCGCAATCCTTCATCGAACAATTCGACACGGTGCCGCTGGCCGGGGTGCAGATCACCGATATCGATGCCGATATCGGTGATACCGATGCAAGGCTGGCGCTGATCACGCAACTGGCGGCGACGACGCGCCAGCCGGTCATCGCCAGCGGCATGGTCAGCACGCTCGACGATATCAGCCGGCTGAAATATCTGGGCAATATCGATGGCGCCGTGATCGGGCGGGCGCTGTTCCGGCGCAGCATCGACCTGCATGAGGCACTGGCGGTGGCCAATGCCCCGGTCGAGCAGGCGGCCGAGTTTCGCTAGAGCGGGCGCATCGAAGGCGCAGACTTCGCCAGCGCGACGCATGCGGGGCGCGCGCATGGGCCTTCGAAGGCCCTTGCGCACGCGTTTGCCCCCGCGGCGTTAATGCGCCGGTCGGGTTCACGTCACGCCCTTGCCCATGCTGGCTTCGGGGCGGGCTCAACCGATCAGCTTGCCCGCTTCGCCCAGCGACTCGTAGTGGCGCTTGAGGCGGATCAGCGCGATGCGCAGCACGATCTTGCCCGAGCGCGCCGACCAGCCCAGCCGGCGCTCGGCCGCCTCCAGCCCCTCAAGGTAACAGCAGCAGCGCAACGCCATATCGCCCAGGCCCGGCCCCAGTTCGCGCAGCGCCGCCGCAACGCGCTCGCGCGCGGCACCCTCGCCGCCCGGCGAAGCGGCGTTGGGCAGGCCGGAACGGCTGGTGCCCGCCGTCAGGAAGCGGTCCCAGTCCTGGGTCACGCGCGGCCCCATCTGCGCGATCTCGAAATCCTCGCGCAACCGCTCGGCGGCGGTTACCAGATCGGCGCTCAGAAAGGGCTTGCCATCACGGTCACGCCGACGCGCCAGCGCGGTCACCGGCGACTCAATCGTGCCGCCACGCGGCCGGCTCTCCTCCTGCGGGCCGCTTTCAGGCACGTCTTCATCGGGAAGACAGGTGAGCGCCGGGTCCTCGCCCTCGCCGGCTTGTGCCATCAATCGGCGCAAGGCGGCGCGACCAGCCCCGGTGATCGCATATTGCGACACCCGCCCGGGCTTGCGGCAACGGATCCAGTCGCGCAGGGCAAGAATCTCGGCAACCGGCCGGTCCAGCACCGCCAGCCGCGTCGGCCCGCCCTGCCCTTCACGCAGCACCACCGCGCGCTCCATGTCAGGCGCCACTGCCAGCACCGCGCCCGCCTCGCACAGGCGGCGCAGCACGCGCAGGGCTTCGGTATCGAGCCGCTCCTCGCTCAGCAAGCTGGGCAGGGCTGACCGCGATGCAGCAGGCGCCTCGTCGCGCCGCGGCTGGAGCGACGCACCCTTCCGGCCAAGCACCTGCTCGCGCAACCGGCTCAGCGCGCAATCGATCAGCGGGTCGTCGCGGCGGTTCTCGAACCGGCGCACCTGACGCAGCACCGTCGAGGCATGGACCCCTTCCTCGCGCGCGATCTGCCTGAGCGAGCGCCCCGCCTCGGTATGGCGCAGATACAGCCTTACCGCCGATGGAACCCAATCCGGCAACACCGCGACAGGCTTAATGTTTGCGCTCATCTTCCCTCTCGTGATTGCGGCCCATTCGGCGCCAGCCATTCGTAAAATGCGCTTTTTCCCGTTTACCAAAACACAAGATATTCAACCCATGCGGTGAATTGGTTACCGCTATGTTAAACCGGGCAAGTTCAAGTTTTGACCGATAAGTATATAAACTGTTTCAATTATGCGAACGGTAGACTCATGACTTACGCAACACCCGCTTAGGTTGTGTAGAATGCGACTCTCCAAAATTCGATCTTTCCACAGGAGAACGCGCCATGAGCTGCCAGTCTCGAGAAGCCGGAATTGCCATTGTCGAGGCCCTGTCCAGAGCGCGACGCCCTCGCTTGCTTCTGGCCGCGGCACGCGCCGGCATGGGCGGGTATCAACGAGAGAATGACCTGAAGCGCGTGCTGCGCCTGCCCGCCACGCCACCGCCCGGCCTGCCAACCCTGCGCGCGCTGATGGCCGCCGAGGCCGAGCTCGAGGCCCTGCGCGCCGATCGGCTGCATACAGCCGGCGAGGCCTGGCGCCCCTCGCGCCATGTCGAGGTCATGATCGCCCTGATGGCCGAAGCCCGCTTGCTGGTCAGGCCGGCGCATGACAGCGCCGAAAGCGGCCCCGACGCTGGCGCGCAGGCGGTCGGCTTTCGGCGCCGCGCCGTCGTTTCGGCCCTTTCCCCCGCCCCGGCAGAGGTTATGTTGCGCGCCAAAGCATCCAATCGCCGCCGGAGCGCGCCCCATGAAGCATGGCACGACACTGCCGCCCGAGACACCGCATGAAGAACGCAGCGCCACCGCACCCTCGGGTGACTCGCTGGTGGTCTTCACGCCCTCGGGCAAGCGCGGGCGCTTCCCGAAAGGCACACCGGTGCTTGCCGCCGCCCGCGCGCTGGGGGTCGATCTGGATTCGGTCTGCGGCGGGCGCGGCATCTGCTCGAAATGCCAGATCACGCCGGCCTATGGCGATTTCGCCAAGCATGGCGTGCAGGTCGCACCCGATGCGCTGAGCGAATGGAACGCGGTCGAGCAGCGCTACCAGGACAAGCGCGGCCTGGCCCCCGGACGCCGTCTCGGCTGCCAGGCGCAGATCATGGGCGACGTGGTCATCG
>PUOA01000058.1 GCA_003551925.1 Paracoccaceae bacterium | reverse complement strand
CGGTTTGCCGGTCGAGCGCGCATAACCTTCGGCGGCGTGCACTGCGCCCTGTTCATGGCGCACGAGGATGTGGCGGATGTCGTTCTGCTGGAAGAGCTCGTCATAGATCGGGAGCACGGCACCGCCCGGATAGCCGAATACCACGTCGACGCCCTGCTCGCGCAGCGCTTCGACCACCATTTTCGCTCCGGTCATCTGACGTGTCATCGTCGGTCTCCATCTGTCGCACCGCTGTCCCCCGTCGCCCGGGCCTCGCGGTCAAAAAAGCCCCCGGTCTGCAGGAGACGGGGGCGCATCGGGTCCGTTGAGGGACAGCGTTACCGACCCATGCGCCATGTTCCTGCAATGCCTACGAGAGCGTCCAGCATTTCGTTTCCCAAGCCTCGCGCGTCGCTGCCCGACGCGCCGGGAACACCTAAGCAAGCGCCGCGGGGGCGTCAACACCGAAAGCGCAGCGAATATGTCGCACGGCCGCGAAAATCTTTGCAGTTGTTGCGCTGAATGCGGGGCTTCGGTCACGCAACGCGCGGCTCGGTTTCCTGCACCAGCTGGCGGACCGCGTAGTCGGCGGCGTCGTCGAAGGGGGTCAGGATCACGCTCGCGCCCTTGTTCAGCAGTTCGTCGGCGTCCATGGTCCTTTGCACCGACAGGAACACCTTGCCGCGGTAATTCGCCGCCTGCAGCCCGTGCAGCAGCGCCAGCTGCGGGTCCGCGTCCGACAGCGCCGAGCGTTCGCGCGGCACCGCCGAGACCACCGCGCGCACGCCGGTGAGGTCGATATGCGCCACGAATTCGGGGTCGGTGGCGTCGCCATAGGCCGCGCTCATGCCCATCTCGCGCCAGTTGGCGATGGCTTCGGGGTCGAAATCGATGCCGAGCACGTCGTAGCCCTGTGATTTCAGCCCCGCACCGATGCGGCAGCCGTAGCGGCCCAGCCCGAAGACCACGAAATCGGGACGCTGCGTGGAGCCGCCGGCATTGGCGTCCTCGGCCTCGCGCCAGGCGTGGCGGCGCTCGAAGATGCCCAGCAGCGGCTCCAGCCAGTCATAAAGCTTGTGCGACCAGGTGATCATGTAGACCGACAGCGCGATCGTCACCAGCCCGACCAGCGTCACCAGCCCCATCGCGCTGTCGCTGACATGGCCGATCGTCACCCCCATCGCCATGAAGATCAGCGAGAATTCGGAAATCTGCGCCACCGTCAGCCCGGCCAGAAACCCGGTGCGCTTGCGGTAGCCCATGTATCCCATGATGGCGAGCACGATCAGCGGGTTGCCGATCAGCACGAACAGCGACAGCACGATCGCCGCGCCCACCTGCTCGCCCAGCACGGACAGGTTCAGCCCTGCGCCGAGGCTGATGAAGAAGAACAGCAGCAGGAAGTCGCGCAACGATGTCAGCCGCGAGCTGATCGCCTCGCGGTATTGCGTGGAGGCAAGCGACACCCCCGCCAGCAGCCCGCCCAGCTCCTTGCCGAAGCCGACCGCGTCGCCCGCCGCCGCCAGTCCCGCGGCCCAGCCCACCGCGAAGATCACCATCAGCTCCGGCGAGCGCGAGATCATCCCCAGCAGCGGGTCGGCGGCGTAGCGGATGAACAGCACGACAAAGCCCACCATCGCCGCGCCGCCTGCGAAGACCAGTGCCACATCGGCAAGCGCGCTGCCCTCCTCGCCGCCCAGACCCACGCCGACGGCCGACAGCGTGACCATCGCCAGCACCACGAAAATGTCCTGCACGATCAGGAACCCCAGCGCGATCTTGCCGTGCAGCGCGCTGATCTCCTGCTTGTCCGACAGCAGCTTGACGATGATGATGGTGGATGAAAACGTCAGCGCCACCGCCACGTAGAGCGCCGTCAGCCAGTCGATCCCCAGCGCCAGACAGATCGCGAAGCCGAAGATCACCGTGAAGGTGATCTGCCCCAGCCCGGTCGCCACCGCCACCTTGCCCAGATTGCGCACCAGCGACACATCGAGCTTCAGCCCGACAAGGAACAGCAGCACGGCGATGGAGATCTGGCTCAGCGTCTCGATGAAGTCGGTGGAGCTGACCAGCCCCAGCGCGTCGGGCCCCGCCAGCACGCCCACCGCGATGAACGCCACCACCAGCGGCTGCCGCGCCAGCAGGCCCAGAAAGCCGACCGCTGCCGCCAGCAGCACGAGCACCGAGATTTCGTAGAACACGCTGGCGAAATTCAGGTCCATCGCGGCGGGGCTCCGTTGTGATGCCGATCGTCTCCTGATCTACGGTATCGCGGCGCCGGGGCCAAGGGCAGCAGATACCTTCCCGCCATGCGCGCGAGCGTGTAGGAGGCGGGGGTGTTTAACGCGTGAAGGAGTCCCGATGAGCGACAACATGCGCGGCAGCGTGCTGATGGTGGTGGCGATGGCGCTGTTCGCTCTGGAGGACATGTTCATCAAGCTGCTCTCGGCGGCGCTGCCGGTGGGACAGATCCTGATGGTGCTGGGAACGGCAGGAGCGCTGGTGTTCGGTGCGCTGGTGCGGCTGCGGCGCGAGCCGCTGTTTCCACGCGCCATGTGGTCGGCGCCGGTGGTGATCCGCAACCTTGGCGAGGCGATCGGCGGCGTGTGTTTCGTGCTGGCGATCAGCCTCACGCCGCTGTCGAGCGCCTCGGCGATCCTGCAGGCGGCGCCGCTGGCGGTCACGCTGGGCGCGGCGCTGTTTCTGGGCGAGCCGGTCGGCTGGCGGCGCTGGAGCGCGATTCTGGTGGGCTTCTTCGGGGTGATGCTGATCGTGCGCCCCGGGCTCGACGGGTTCGAACCGGCGTCGCTGCTGGCGGTGGTCGCGGTGCTGGCGCTGGCGGCGCGCGACCTGGCCACGCGGCGGGTGCCGGCGCGGCTGTCGGGCTATCAGCTGTCGGCCTGGGCCTTCGCGGCGATCGTGCCGGCGGGGGCGGTGATGCTGGCGATCGGAGGCGCGGCGCCGGTGATGCCGGGCGCGGTCAGCCTTGCACAGCTTGCCGGCGCGCTGGTGGTCGGTCTGTTCGCCTATTACGCGCTGGTGGGCGCCGTGCGCACCGGCGAGGTCGCGGTCGTCACCCCGTTCCGCTACACGCGGATGCTGTTCGCGCTGGGGGTCGGGATCACCGTGTTCGGCGAGCGCCCCGATGCGCTGATGCTCACCGGCGCGGCGATCATCGTGGCGGCGGGGCTGTTCACCATCTGGCGCGAGACGCAGGCGCGGGCTTCCAAGCGTGCCACGGGCGGCGTATAGACACCCGCATCGGAACATCAGGGGGACAGCATGAGCGCGATCATCGACATCACCGGCCGCGAGATCCTCGACAGCCGCGGCAACCCCACGGTCGAGGTGGACGTGACGCTCGAAGACGGCACGATGGGCCGCGCGGCGGTGCCGTCGGGGGCGTCCACCGGCGCGCATGAGGCCGTGGAGCGCCGCGACGGCGACGTCGACCGCTACATGGGCAAGGGCGTGCTGGAAGCGGTCGCCGCCGTCAATGGCGAGATCGCCGAGGCGCTGGCGGGTATCGACGCCACCGAACAGGTCGCCATCGACGCCGCGCTGTGCGAGCTTGACGGCACCGCCAACAAGTCCCGGCTGGGCGCGAACGCGATCCTCGGCGTGTCGCTCGCGGCCGCGCATGCGGCGGCCGAGTATTCGGGCCAGCCGCTTTATCGCTATGTGGGCGGGACCTCGGCGCGCACCTTGCCGGTGCCGATGATGAACATCATCAACGGCGGCGAGCATGCCGACAACCCCATCGACATCCAGGAATTCATGATCATGCCGGTCGCCGCCGAGACCATGCGCGGCGCGGTGCGCATGGGGGCCGAGGTGTTCCACACCCTGAAGAAGGAGCTCTCGGCTGCTGGGCTGTCGATCGGCATCGGCGACGAGGGCGGCTTCGCGCCCAATCTCAGCTCCACCCGCGAAGCGCTTGATTTCATTGTGAAGTCCATTGAAAAGGCCGGCTACACCCCGGGCGAGGACATCATGCTCGCGCTTGACTGCGCGGCCTCGGAATACTTCAAGGACGGCTCTTATGTGTTTGCCGGAGAAGGAAAAACCCTGAGCCGCGAGGAAAACGTCGAGTATCTGGCGCAGCTTGTCGCCGATTACCCGATCCTGAGCATCGAGGACGGCTGCGACGAGGATGACTGGGAAGGCTGGGCGCTGCTGACCGACCGTCTGGGCAGCAAGGTGCAGCTGGTCGGCGACGATCTGTTCGTGACCAATCCCGAGCGCCTGGCGCGCGGGATCGCGGATGGCTGCGGCAATTCGCTTCTGGTCAAGGTCAACCAGATCGGCACGCTGACCGAAACGCTGGCCGCTGTCGACATGGCGCACCGCGCGCGGATGACCTGCGTGATGAGCCACCGCTCGGGCGAGACCGAGGACGCCACCATCGCCGATCTGGCGGTCGCCACCAATTGCGGCCAGATCAAGACCGGGTCGCTGGCACGGTCGGACCGGCTGGCGAAATACAACCAGTTGATCCGGATCGAGGAAATGCTGGGCGAGACCGCCGTTTATGCAGGGCGGACAGTGCTGCGGCGCTGAGCCCTCCGCGCCCTGGTCCGGTCGGTGAGGGGGCTTTAACCCGATCTTAGGAATTTGTCGGGCAAACTGGGCGGCACGGTGCGCGACGCGCCGTTCCGACCGGAGCCATTGCGATGATTCAGTTTCCCGCTTCCGCCTTGCCCCCGCCCACGCCGCTGCCTGCGCGTGATCCGCCGCCACCCGCGCAGGCGCAGGTCCTTGCAGCGCCGCCGCTGGCGGCCACGCATCGGCCTGATGCCATCCGGCAGGGCGAGGCGCCATCGCGCAGCGCCGAAGCGCTGTTTCACGCCATGATGGCGGGCCGGGACGATCGGGCAGGGCCGGCCGGGCCTTCGCCTGCGTTCCAGGTGTCCCTCCTTGACGATCTGCGCCGCAGCCAGCGCGAAGCGGGGCGCGCGCCAGCGGATCCGTCTGCCGATGACGCGCCGCACGATCGCGCCGAGGCGCCGCGCAGCGGCTCCGATGCCCGATCGCCCGAGCCTCTGCCGCGACCGCCAGGCGCCACTCCGGGCGCGGCGTCCGTGACCAGTGTTGCGCCGGCACCTTTCACGGCGACAGCGGCGCCGGGGCCGATCTCCGCTGACTCTGGCCCGCGCAACCACGCCGGCACCGCCGCGACCGCTTCGGTCTCTGCGCCGGGGGAGCAGGCGGTCCCCTGGGGTGAAAGCGCCGACGCGCCGCGCGGGTCCGGCGCCGCTGATGCCAGCCCTGATGCCAGCGGCGGCGACGAAATTGACCGCACGCGCGCGCCGATGGCATCCGCGTCAGTCGCTGCCACAGCCTCCCAGGTGGTGGATCTGGACCGGACCGTATGAGTATCGGGCCGATCCGGTCCCGGCCGCGTGGCCGCTGGACCACTCCGGACCTGACCGAATGAGGCCCGGTCGGGACTGATCCCCACCGTCAGTGCGCTGGTCCGCGCTCGGCCTGAGCGTTTGTGCCGGAACGCGCTGCGGGCCTTCGCGCGGGGCGGGTGGCCGCACAGACATGCGGCGCAACGCAGCGACGTTACGCTGCCGCCTGCACGCTCCGTCCTGGGGGGCCCTGAGGATAGACCACAGCGCCACCCACGGCGCCCCCCACGGCGTCAGCCATAGCGTCAGCCATAGCGTCAGCCACAGCCCTCGCCACAGCGTCGCCCACAGCGCTCGCCACGGCGTCGCCCGCCGGGAGCAACGCCACCGCGCTGCAACACCGCGTGCCGCCGCATCATCCGCCGGCACGCGGCGCGCTGCGCGCTCCTGCCATCCCACGCGCGGCGACGGCAGAGACCACCCCCTGCGTCGCCATCATCGCACCGGCCACGCATCCGGCCACGCATCCGGCCACGCATGGGGACGCGACCGCGATTCCGGCCGCGCGCACCGCCCCGTGGCACAGCGGGGACGCTGCGACGACATCGCCCGCGCCGCGCCCGCTTTGTCCTTTCCTTCGCGCCCTTCGCGCGGTAGCGCTCAGTGTGGTTGATCGGCGGCAGTTCCGCCCGCTGACCCGCGCGTTCAGGGATCATGGCCGAGCTCGTTGTCGAAAGCAGACAGGATGACCATTCCGCCACGCCGCGGGTTTCGCTGCGCGGCGACATGACGGTGCAGACCGTCGCGCGGCTCGAGCAGGCGCTGGCCGCGCTGCCCGCCGCGCAGGAGCTGATCATCGACGTCGCGCAGGTGGATCACATGGACACCGCCGGCGCCTGGGCGCTTGCGCGGCTGCGCCGACGCCGCGAAGCGCAGGACCAGCGGGTCCGCATCGACGGGCTGACCGCGCAGCTCGAAACCCTGCTCGAGCGCGTCGATGAAGCGCTGCCCCAGCCCGACCCGCCGCAAGCGCCCCCGCGCGGGCTGCTGGTGCAGCTCGATGCCATCGGGCGCGCGGTGGCAGGTGGGCTTGCGCTCGCGGCCGAGGCGCTGGCCTATTTCGGCATCTTCCTTGCCCGGCTGGGCCGCAGCCTGCGCCACCCGGGCGAGTTCCGCCTGACCTCGCTGGTCCATCACTGCCAGGATGTCGGCTGGCGCGCGGTGCCGATCGTGGCGCTGATGGGGTTCCTGATCGGCATCGTGCTGGCGTTCCAGGGCAGCGTGCAGCTGCGCCAGTTCGGCGCCGAGGTGTTCGTGGTCGAGCTCATCGCGATCTCGATGCTGCGCGAGCTGGGCGTGCTGCTGACCGCGATCATCGTCGCCGGGCGCACCGGGTCGGCCTTTACCGCCGCCATCGGCGCAATGCGGATGCGCGAGGAAGTCGACGCCATGCGCACGCTGGGCATCGACCCCGGCATGGTGCTGTTCGTCCCGCGGATCCTGGCGCTGCTGATCACGCTGCCGATCCTGACGCTGGTGGCCAATGTCGCGGGGCTGGTCGGCGGGGCGCTGATGGCCTGGGCCGAGCTGGGCATCGCGCCGCAGCTCTTCTATATCCGCCTGACCGAGCAGGTTTCGGTCGATCACGCCATCGTCGGGCTGGTCAAGGCACCGGTCTTTGCCGTGATCATCGGCGTGATCGGCTGCCATGCCGGCATGCGGGTCGAGGGCAACACCGAATCGCTGGGCCGGCTGACCTCGTCGGCGGTGGTGGCGGCGATCTTCACCGTGATCGCGGTCGATGCGCTGTTCTCGGTGTTCTTCGCGCGGCTCGGGGTCTGAGCCCGTGGAGCGCGACGCCATCATCCGCATCCGCGGGCTGCGCAACCAGTTCGGGCCGCAGGTCATCCACGAGAACCTCGACCTCGACGTGATGCGCGGCGAGGTGCTGGGCGTGGTCGGTGGCTCGGGCACCGGCAAGTCGGTGATGCTGCGCACCATCGCCGGGCTGCGCCGCCCTCAGGCCGGCAGCATCGAGATTTTCGGCCAGGACGCGCTGGGCGCCAACGACGCCGCGCGGCGCGAGATCGATCTGCGCATGGGGGTGATGTTCCAGGACGGGGCACTGTTTTCGTCGCTGACGGTGCGCGAAAACGTCGAGGTGCCGCTGCAGAACGTGCGCGGCCTGCCCCCGAAGCTGCGCCGCGAGCTTGCGGATCTGAAGATCTCGATGTCCGGGCTGCCCTACAGCGCCGGCGACAAGTATCCCTCCGAGCTGTCGGGCGGCATGCGCAAGCGCGCGGGGCTGGCGCGGGCGCTTGCGCTCGACCCCGAGATCCTGTTTCTGGACGAACCGACCGCGGGCCTGGACCCCATCGGCGCGGCGGCGATCGATACCCTTGTGCAGCAGTTGTCGCGCGCGCTTGGCCTGACGGTGTTCCTTGTGACCCATGATCTCGATACCCTGCACGCGATCTGCGACCGAATCGCGGTTCTTGCGGAAAAGCGCGTGCTGGTGACTGGGCCGATGGCGCGCATGCTCGAGGTCGATCACCCCTGGGTGCGCGAGTATTTTCATGGCCCCCGGTCGCGCGCGGCCGCGGATGCACTGCAAAGGAACGCCTGAGCGATGGAAACCCGCGCAAATTATGTGCTGATCGGCGCCTTCGCGGTGGCGGGGTTTCTGGGGCTGCTGCTGTTCCTGATGATCTTCGCTTCGGTGCAGCTGGACCGGCGGTTCACCTATTTCGACGTGCGGTTCCAGTCCGTCTCGGGGCTGTCGCGCGCCTCCGAGGTCCGGTTCGAGGGGTTTCCCGTGGGGCAGGTGGTCGATGTGCGCCTGTCGCCCGACATGGACGGCACGATCGTGGCGCGGATCGAGGTCGACGAGAACACCCCCGTGCGGACCGATTCGGTGGCGCGGATCAGCAGTCAGGGGGTGACCGGGGTGGCCTTCGTGGCGCTGAGCGCGGGCAGCCCCGACGCGCCGCTCCTGCGCGACACCGCCGAGATCCCCGAGATCCCCTCGGAGCGCGGCACGCTCGATGCGTTGTTCGAGGACGCGCCGCGCGTGGTCTCGCAGGTGCTCGACGCGCTGGAGCGGGTCAATGATGTGCTCAGCGATGAAAACCGCGGCCGCGTCGACGAGATCCTGATCAACATCGCCAACGCCTCGGCCAATCTGGACGGCGCGCTCGATGATTTCGCCGAAGTGACGCGCATCGTCGCCGATGCCTCGACCGGGATCGCGGCCTTTACCGAGCGGCTGGAGCCGGTGGCCGACGCCGCGGTGGTCACGCTGGGCAATATCGACACCACGCTCGAGACCTATGACGGGCTGGCGCGGCGCGTCGAAACCACGCTGGATACCGGCGACGAGACGCTGCGCAGCGCGCGCGCCGCGCTCGACACGGTCGAGCTGTTCCTGGCCGACGATCTGCCTGCGCTCACGCGCGACCTGACCGAGACGAGCGCCAGCCTGCGCGCGCGCGTCGACGATGTCAGCGGCGACGCACGCACCATGCTGGCCTCGTTCACGCAGGTCGGCGACGAGGCCGCGCTGCGCCTGCGCGAGGCACGCGGCACGCTGCGGGCCGCCGATACCATGATCGCGCGCCTGACCGACACGCTGGACAGCGTCGACAGCGCCGCGCGCAGCTTCGACGCGTTGATCGAGGGCGACGGATCGCTGCTGGTCACCGAGACGCGCGAGATGATCGCCGCCGCCACCACCGCGGTCGTCGCCGTCACCGATGCCGCGACCGAGGACCTTCCCGCGGTGATGGCCGATATCCGCCGCGCCGCCGACACTGCCGCGCGGGTGGTCGAAACGGTGGGCGCCGATCTGTCGCGTGCCTCGGGGCGTGTCGACGGGGTGCTGGCGACGGCGGATGTGACGCTGACGCAGGTCGGCGAGACCTTCGTCAACGCCAACGACACGCTGTCGGCGATCAACCGCGCGCTCGAGATCGGCGAGCGCACGCTCAGCGCGGCCGAACGCGCCTTTGACGGTGCCGACCGGGTGATCAACGAGGAACTCGACGGCATGATCGCCGATCTGCGCGCCGCCGCGCGCGGGCTCGAAGGCGCGATCGCGCAGGTGTCCGAGGATATCCCCGCGATCACCCGCAACCTGCGCGCCACGCTCGACACCGCCGACGAGGCGTTTCTGGAGCTTGCCGACGTGATCTCGCGGGCTGGCCCGGCGGTGGTGGATTTCGCCAACCAGGCGCTGCCGCAATACACCCAGATCGGGCGCGAGACGCGCGCGCTGATCACCAATCTCGAACGGCTTCTGCGCCAGATCGAGCGCGACCCCGCGCGCTTCCTGTTCGGCCGCACCACACCGGAGTTTTCACGATGATCCTGTTTCGCGCGCTCGCCGTCGGCCTTGTGGGTCTGGTCCTGACCGGCTGCGGCGGGTTTCTGGGCGAGGTCGCCCGCCCGCTGGATGCCTATGAACTGCGCGCGCCGACCGACATGCCGCAGGCCGGCCGCACCCTGGGCCGGTCGCTGGTGATCGACATGCCCGAAACCACCGGCGGGCTTGGCACCGACCGGATCATGATCCGGCCCACGCCGCTCGAGGCGCTGTATCTGCCGCGCGCGCGCTGGACCGACGAGGCCCAGGTGATGCTGCGCGCGCTCATGCTGCGCAGCTTCGAGGACACCAACGCGCTGCGCCATGTGGGCCGCCGCGCGCTGCCGGGGGGCTTCAGCGATTTCACGCTGGTCAGCGAACTGACCGATTTTCAGGCCGAGCTGCGGCCCGATGATGACAGCGTCATCACGCGCGTGCGGATGACGGCGCGGCTGGTGCGCGACGAGGACGGCGCGGTGCTCGCCTCGCGCACCTTCCAGACGACGGCGCCCGCCGAGGATGACGAAACCCTGTCGATCGTCACCGCGCTGAACTCCGCCACGCAGGAGATGCTGCGCGAGATGGTGCCCTGGGCGCTGGGCCGCATGGGCGTGCAGGTCGGAAGCTGACCGGGGCGCTCCTCAGCGACGGTGCAGATACGCCGCGCAGCCCTGCAGCGCGGCGTAATCGTCGTTGAGAACGGCGATCTCGAACGCCTCCATGAAGCCGGAAAACCGGCCCATGGCGCCGAACGCCTCCGCCAGGCCGAAGCGCTGCGCGTGCGGCGCGATGGCACGCGCAACGCCGCCGATCAGGCAGATCCCGCCAAAGGGCAGATGCGCCAGCGCCAGCGTGGCGGTATAGCGCGCCATCAGCCGCACGTAGTGCTCTGCGGTGGTGGCGGCGGCCGGGTCGCCGGCCTCGAGCGCGCGCAGGATGGCCTCGGCGCGCACAGGGGGCCGCGTCTCGTCGGGGTCGGTGTGAAAACGGTGCAGCCGCTCCAGCCCGCTGCCCGACAGCACATCCTCGACCGACGCATAGCCGCGCCGTGCCGCGAGCCACAGCGCGAGGCGCGCGTCGGTGTCATCGGCGACGGGCAGGTGGATGTGCCCGGCCTCGGTCGCCGGGACCAGCCAGCCGCGCCCGTCGGGCAGGGGCTGCACGGGTGCGGCGTTCACCCCGGTGCCGAAGCCGATCACCAGCCGCGCCGCGCCGCGGTCGCGCGCGCCCGGGCGCAGCACGGTCATCGCCGCGCTGTCGATCCCGTCCAGCGCCTGCCCCTGCGCCTGCAGATCGTTCAGAAGCGCCACGCAGGCGCGCGGGGCGCCGGTGGCGCGGGCGAGGCCCTCTTCGGTCAGATGCCAGCCGAGATTCGTCATCTGCGCCGCGCCGTTGCGCACCGGCCCGGCCAGCGCGACACAGGCCCCCGCGACCGGTCCCCGCGTCTCCAGATAGCTGCGCAGCACATCGTCGAGGCTGCCGAACTCGGCATTGCGGAACCGCTTCAGCGCGGCGCGATCCAGCGTCCCATCACGGGCCAGTGCCACGCGGGTGTTGGTGCCGCCGACATCGGCGACGCTGACGGGGTCGGTCATCGGCGGGGCTCCTGTGTCTCAGCCGCGGGCCAGCGCGCGGGCGAGCGCGTGATAGGACGCCTTGGGCGTGCGCTGCAAGCTGTCGAAATCGACATGCACCAGCCCGAAGCGCTTGTCGTAGCCCAGCGCCCATTCGTAATTGTCCAGCAGCGACCAGACGAAATACCCGGCCACGGGGACGCCGTCCGCGATGGCGCGGCGGACCTCGGCCAGATGCGCGGCGATGTAGTCGATCCGCGCGCTGTCGGGGGCGTTGTGGGTGTCGGGGTTGGCCATGCCGTTTTCGGTGACATAAAGCGGCAGCCCGCGGGTGTAGCCCTCATGCGCGAAGCGCAGGAAGTGGTGCAGCCCCTGCGGGTAGATCTCCCAGCCCATCTGGGTCTTGGGCAGCGGGCCGTCGCATTCGGCCAGCGCCGGCCACGGGCCCGGGGCGGCGGCGATGCGCTTGCGGGTGTAGTAGTTCAGCCCCAGCCAGTCCACGGGCGCGTTGATCGTGGCCATGTCGTCGTGCCAGCCGCGGGGCATGTGCGGGCCCAGCCCCTCGAGCACGTCCTCGGGGTATTCGCCGCGGAACATGCCGCCCAGGAACCAGCGGTTGTAGATGCCGTCATAGCGGGCGGCGGCGACCTGCGCCTCGGGGGTGTCGTCGACGGGGGCGGCGTATTCGAAGTTGCACACCGCGCCCAGATTGCCCATGCCCAGCGCGCGCATCGCCGCGATCGACCGGCCATGCGCGAGGCCCACATGGTGCATCGCGCGTGCGCTCGCGCGGATGTCGCGCATCCCCGGCGCGTGCTGGCCCAGGAAATGGCTCAGCCACGCCACGCACCAGGGCTCGTTGATCGGCGCGGCGGACCACATCCGGTCGCCGATGCGCCGGCACAGCGTGTCGGTGTAGTCGGCGAACCAGTCGGCGATATCGCGGTTGCGCCACCCGCCCAGATCGGCCAGCGCCGAGGGCAGTTCCCAGTGATAGAGCGTCAGCGCCGGTTTCAGCCCGCGCGCAAGCAGCCCGTCCACCAGCCGGTCGTAGAAATCCAGCCCCTCGGGATTGGGTGCGCCGCGGCCTTCGGGCAGCACCCGCGCCCAGCTGGCCGAGAAGCGGTAGACATCGAGGTTCGCCGCCGCCAGCAGGTCCAGATCCTGCGCGTAGCGGGTGTAGTGGTCGCAGGCGCGGTCGCCGTTCTCGGCGCGGACCACGTTGCCGGGGGTGGCGGCGAAGCTGTCCCAGTGCGTCGGCCCCGCGCCGCCCTGCGCGTGGCCCTCGATCTGATAGGCCGAGGTGGCGGCGCCGAACACGAAGCCGTCGGGGAAATCGGCGCGGGTGAAGTCGAAGCTGTCGGGCATCGGCGTCTCCTCAGGCGCTGGCGCGCGGTGCGGTGGGGCAGGGGCCGGTGGAGCGTCCCAGCGTGAGGTCGACCTCCATGAGCCGCGTCAGCGGCGCCCGGCCCGGATCGGCCATCAGGTCGAGCAGCATCTCGCCGCACAGCCGCCCGGCCTCGCGCACCGACGAGCGGGTGGCGGTGAAGAACGGCACCCCGTCGTCGTTGCCCAGGTAGGACAGTTCGTCGTCATGCACGATCACCGAGACATCGCGGCCCGGCTCCAGCCCCGCCTCCCACAGCGCATGCCGCAGCCCGATCCCGAGGATCATCGACGAGGCCAGAAACGCCGTCGGCGGGCGGTCGAGCGTCAGCATGGCGCGCGCGGCGCGGCGGGCGTTGGTCTCGGTCATTTCGCCCGAGGCCATCAGCGCAGGGTCGGCAACGATCCCGTGTTCGGCGAGCGCATCCGCGTAGCCGCGGCGGCGGCGGATGGCGAAATCGAGCTCCTCGAGGCCGTTGAGCAGCGCGATGCGCCGATGGCCGAGCTCCAGCAGGAACGCGGTCGCGCGGCGGAACCCGCGGTGGTTGTTGATGTCGAGCCACGAATAGGGCACCTGCGTGCCGGTGGCACGGCCATGCACCACGAAGGGCACGCCGAGTTCGGTCAGCAGCGGGATCCGCGGGTCGCGCTGGCGCGGCGCGTGCACGATCAGCCCGTCCACCGTGCCGCGTGCCACCAGATCGCGATAGACCTGCGTCTCCTCGTCGTCATCGACCACCGACAGCACCATGTCGTAGCCGGCGCGGGCATAGGTCTCGCCCGCGCCGGCGATGAAATCGGCGAAGACGGGGTTCACGATCTCATGCCGGTCGGTGACGGGGATGACGTGCCCGATCGCCTGCGCGCGCCCCGTGGCCAGCCCCTTGGCGCGGGTGTTGGGGCGATAGTTGAGCCGGCGCGCGGCGTCGATGACCCGCCAGCGCGTGGCCTCGCTGACCTCGGGGTAGCCGTTCAGGGCGCGGCTGACCGTGGTCGGTGACAGCCGCAGACTCTGCGCAAGCTCCTTCAGCGTTATGCCCATCGGACGTTCAAACCGGCTCCAATCCCGGACGATATCTACGCAGGAAAGCAACGCCGTGAAAAGAGGGTTTGCGCGACAGGGTTTTTCTGCACCTGCGAAATCGGGCGCAAAAACAATGTGTTTGGAAGAATGCGCGATTGACAGGCCGGCTGGTATCGGTAACGGTCGGCGTGCCCAAAGCGGTTTGGGGTCGCGATTCCCCCGGCCGCTGCCCGTGGGCCTGCAATTTGCGTGCACGGCCGGGACGATCGAAAAACAAAGGGAGGCACTGCCATGAAATCGAGGCTTTTTGCCAGCGCAGCCGCGCTTGCGCTGCTGGCTGGGGGCGCTGCGGCGCAGGATCTGATGATGGAGCCCGGAAGCGACGACCGCTTCAACTGGGGCAGCTTCGACGAGTTCGCCGCCGCGCATGATCTGAGCGGTGAAGAGCTGACCATCAACGGAACGTGGACCGGGCTCGATGCCGCAAACTTGCGGCGCGTGCTGGCGTTTTTTGAGGAGGCAACCGGCGCCACCGTCGAGTATTCGGGTTCTGAAAGCTTCGAGCAGGATATCGTCATTGCGATCCAGACAGACTCTGCCCCGAACGTATCGGTGTTTCCGCAGCCCGGCCTGGCGGCTGACATGGCTGCGCGCGGAGCCCTCGCTCCGCTGGGCGAGGAGACAGCCGAGTGGATGATCGAGAACTACGCCGCCGGCGAAAGCTGGGTTGACCTCGGCACCTTCGCCAACCCTGACGGCGAGCACGAGATGTTCGGCTTCTTCTACAAGGTCGATGTGAAGTCGCTGGTCTGGTACGTCCCCGACGCCTTCGACGAGATGGGCTACGAGATCCCCGAGACCATGGAGGATCTGCTGGAGCTGTCGCAGATGATCGTCGACGATGGCGGCACGCCGTGGTGCATCGGGCTCGGCTCGGGGGCTGCGACGGGCTGGCCCGCGACCG
>PUOA01000008.1 GCA_003551925.1 Paracoccaceae bacterium | reverse complement strand
GCGGCAGCACCTCGACCAGCGCACCGGCCGGAAGAGTTTCGACCTCGGCAGGGATCATTGCCAGACACTCGGCAAGCGGCAGTTGCGCGACACGGTGCGAGCCTGTCGCCTTGAGACACGCCACCTGCGCGACACCGCGCGCGGAGTGGCCGAGCATGGCGGCAAGCCGGTATTCGCACCGTCCGGGCTTGTGGCGGAGCGGCGCGGCAAGCGCCGCAAGCGACCGGGCCGGGGCAATGTCCGACAGCCCGGCCATGCGGCGCGCCAGGATCTGCCCCACGACATGCCAGGTCACGAAGGCGGCCACCGGGTTGCCGGGCAGGCCCAGCCACAGCGCAGCACCGACGGTCCCGATGGACAGCGGCTTGCCGGGCTTCATGGCCAGCTTCATCGCCCGCACGTGCCCGCCCAGCGCCGCAATCACGCGGCGCATGTGATCCTCGTCCCCGACCGAGACACCGCCCGTTGTCAGCACGATATCGGCCTCGCGGGCCAGGCGGGCGACGGCAGCGCGCAGGGCCTCGGGATCGTCGGGGCAGGCCGGTTCAGGGAGCAGTTCGATCCAGGGCAGCGACAGGGCCGCAACCAGCATCGCGTGATTGGCGTCCCAGATCTGACCGGCGGTCAGCGGACGGCCGGGGGTCACAAGCTCGCTGCCCGAAGACAGCACCGCCACGCGCAGGCGCCGCGCAACCCGGACATGGCCCACACCGCTGGCTGCAAGTGCCGCGATCTCGCGCGCGCCGAGCAGCACGCCCGCGGGCAGCAAGGGCGCGCCGGCGGCGATGTCCTCGCCCGCGCGGCGGATGTTCAGCCCCGCCTGCGGCCGCACCGCGAGCGCGATGCCGTCGCCCCTGCGGCGCACGCCTTCCTGCGCGATGACGGTGTCGGCGCCCTCGGGCACGGGCGCGCCGGTCAGGATGCGCGTGACCCCACCGGGCGGCAGGGCCGCGGGCGCATCGCCCGCGCAACTGCGCCCAAGGACCGGCAGGGCCCAGGGCCCCGGACCTGCAAGATCGGCGGAGCGGAGCGCGTAGCCATCCATCGCCGCATTGTCGAAAAGCGGAAGGCCCACCGGCGCGGGGACGCTCTCGGCAAGAACGCGGCCAGTCGCCGCAACCAGTGGCAGGCACTGCGTGGTGGTAATCGCGCGGACCAGCGACAGTCCCGTATCGATCGCGTCGTCGACCGAGGTCAAACCCTCGGACGCGTCGCAGCCGCATCCCGGTGTGTCTGGCTGGTGGAGCGTCTGCTGAAGGGTCATGGTCTTGTCCCTGCTGTCACGAAAGGGGGGAGCTGCGCCAGGGCGCGGGCGCAATCGGAGCCGGGGTCGGGCGGGGCCGCGCGGCGCGCGCGCATCTGCGACATCAGGGCGCGCTTGTCGTGATCGGTCAGGCGCAGCCGGGCCAGTGGCAGAACGATCGCGTTCTCCACGATCAGATGGCGGCGCTCGGACGTGGCCAGCCGGCGCAGGGCCTCACGATCCTCGGGGGGCGGCACCGCGCCATCCGCCATGCAGGCCAGCGCGGGCACCAGAATGGCAAAGGCGGCCTGCGTGACCTCGTGTTCGCGCGCCAGCATCGACAGGGTCTTGTCCAGCGCGTCGTCGGGCAGCGCGCGGTCGCGCAGGAGGGGAAACAGCCCCTGTTCCTCATCGGCGAGATGGGCGGGCAGATCGCGGCAGAGGTTCACAAGGATCCGCCGTGCCAGCTCTGGCCGGGGGCCGGTCGCCGCGGCCAGCAACTCCATCTCGGCGCAGAACTGGCGCTGGTGGAAATGCTCCTCGTGCAACGCCTCGATCGGACATTCGCTGGCGCGCAGCTTCGGAGGCGCCGCCCGCCCGCCACGACTGGTGCCGGACAGCTGCCACGCGCTGTCCCCTGGTCCTGCCTTGGTGCCGGACATGGCCCCGCCCCCTTTGGTCAAGCTGCCTGGAGTTGAACGCCCTGCACGTCGGCGCGGGCAACAAGCCGGGCGGTGAACCGCGCCGCAGCCTGCGACCAGGCGGCCTTGGCGTGGGCATCGCGCAGGCGCGGCAGCACCACCTCGAAGGGCAGCACCGCGCCCTGCGCACGTGCATCGAGCCGGATCAGGTGCAGGCCGAAGCGGGTCTCGATCGGCGCGCTGATCTCGCCCTCGTCCAGCGCGGCCAGCGCGGCCTCGAACTCCGGCACGGTGTCGCCGACCGAAAGCTGACCCAGCAGCCCGCCGGTGTCCTTCGATGAACAGGCCGAGTGCTTGCGCGCCAGTTCGGCGAAGCGGCGCGGCTGGTCGCGCAACTCGGCCAGCACGCTCTCGGCATGGGCGCGCAGGGCGTCCATGTCATCCTGCCGCGGAAACAGGATATGCGCAGCCTCGTAGAGCGACGGCGCACGAAAACGGTCGGGATGCGCAGCGTAAATGCGGCGCAATTCGGTCTCATCGGCATCGGCTGGGGTGATCGCCAGATCGACAAGCTGGCGGATCAGGGCCTCGTCCTCGGTTTCGACCTGCCCCGGCGCGACTTCCGCCGGGTCAGGGGTCAGGCCACGCGCGCGGGCCTCTTGCAGCATCAATTCGCGGATGGCGAGCGCGCGCGCGGCGGCTTTCCACGCCAGCCCCGGCTTGTTCTTCGGGGCCGGGTGGTTCTGGGCTTCGGCCGCGATGCGTTCGGCCGAGATTTCGACGCCGTTGACATGAACGGGCGGCAGAAGCGGTTTCATGATCATGATCCTCATTCGGCTGGCGTGGTCGGCGTGGGCGCCTTCGGCTTGGGGGCAAGCCCCGCGTCCTTCATCGCACGCCTGTCGCGAACGAAGGGGGTCAGCCCGGTCCGCACCGGCCTCGCGCCCTCGCGCGAGCGCACGATCTGGTAGCCGGGCCGCCACAGGAAGCCGAGCGGGATCGACAGCATGTGCACCAGCCGCGTGAAGGGGAACATGATCAGGATGACCATCCCGAGGAAGATGTGGAACTTGTAGAGCCAGTGCACATCGACCACTTCGGTCCAGGCATTTATCTGCAGGCCCATCACCGATTGCGACCAGGTCATGAACTGGATCATCTTCGCGCCATCCATGTGCTGCAGCGTCAGCAAGATGGTGCCCATGCCGACGACGATCTGCAGCCACAGCACCGCCAGCACGCCGATATCGGCATGGGTGGAGTTGTTGCGGATACGCGGGTCCACCAGCCGGCGATGCAGCAGCATGGAGCAGCCGACAAAGGCCGCCATGGTCACTTTCGGCCCCGACCCGAATGCCGGATGCCCCATAAGCCGGGACATTCTGGCCCGAATGGACACGCCCGCCCCCGCCGCGCGCCCCGCGACGCCCGGCCAGGCATAAG
>PUOA01000323.1 GCA_003551925.1 Paracoccaceae bacterium | reverse complement strand
TGTGGCGTGGCGGGCTGCGCGGCTTGGGGCGTGGCGGGCTGCGCGGCTTGGGGCGTGGCGGGCTGCGCGGCCTGTGGCGTCTGGTCCTCGTCCGGCTGGTTCGCGGTCGGTTGCGCAGACGGGTCGACCGGCGCGGCAATCCTGGCCTCTGGCGCGCCGCGGGGCTGATCCGCCTGCGGCATCGCTACGGCGCTGCCAGGGGTGGTGTCCCTGCGAGGTGCTGGCGCCTTCGGGTCCGGCGCAGCAGGAGTGTTCGGAGATTTCCCGGGTGGCGGTCCGGCCGCACGGCTGCGGGGCGGCGCATCGGTGGCTGACCCCGCGTTCCGGGGCGGCGGGCCAGCGTGGGGCACGCGCCTGAGCTGTGCGTCCGTGCTGGCGGCCGGATGCTCGGGGGATCGGAGGGCGGGCTTTTCCGGAGCCGGGCGCGGGGGCGTGGCCGCCCCGTTGCGCCGTGCGGGGCGGCTGTCCTGTGGTGCGGCCCGCATGTCATCGTCCACGGCCTGCTGCATGCCGGGATCGCGCCGCGCGCCGGCGGCGCGCGCGGGCGGTCCCATGCGCTCGGTGCGCTGGTCGGGCAGGGGCCTGTGCGCCGGGTCGGGGCTGAGCACTGCCGGGTCCGTGGGGCTGGGAGTGGCATCGGCGCGGTGGCGCCCATCTGCAGCCGGTGCGCGAGTCGGCGGCACCTGAGGGCGTGCCTGAGGGTCCGGTGCAGGGGCGCATTCGTCCTCGGGCGCGTCCATGGCGCCGCGCGCTGCCGCCAACGGCGTTTGGCCGCGCGCGGGTGGCGCGTCGTGCCGAGGCGCGGCTTCGGTGCCGATGTCCATAACGTCCGGAGCTTTGGTGTCGAAAGCTTCAGTGTCCAGCGCTGCGGTGTCCTGGCCCCCGACGTCCGGGACTGTGCCGGGCTTGCGCAAGCTGCGCGAGAAGGCGCGCAGCCGTTCGCCGGTGAGGATCTCGTCGACGTCGTTCGCTGCTTCGGATCCGCGAAGCGCTTGCAGGCGGCGCTGGCTGCGCAGGCGCGGCCATTTTCGCCACACGTCACGCGGAGCGGGGCGCGGCAGGTCCGGGCTGGCAGGATTGCGCAGGATGCCGACCCGCGCCTGTTGCACCGCGCGGCGCTCGCTGTCGCTTGCCCCCGGCTTCAGCAGCCGCGCATGCGCGAAGCGCCGTTCCGTGCCGCTGCCGTTGAGCCCGCCCTGTTCCATGCCCGCCCGCCCATGTGCTTCGGTGAATGAGGGCAGTCTGGCAGGCGCGGGTTAAGAAATCCTCACCAGGGGCAGGGGTCAGAAGCTCCCCAGAAGCGTGCCCAGCGTCACCAGCACCACCAGCGCCAGCAGCGGGATCAGCACGGCGACCACGGCGATGTCCTTGTAGGCCTGTTTGTGCGTCAGTCCGCAGATGGTCAGCAGCGTGATCACCGCGCCGTTGTGCGGCAGCGCGTCGAGGCCCCCGGTCGCCACCGCTGTCACCCTGTGCAGCAACTCGGGCGAGATGCCGGCGGCCTGTCCCATCTCCAGGTAGGTCTCGCCCAGCGTGGAGAGCGCGATCGACATCCCCCCCGAGGCCGAGCCCGTCATCCCCGCCAGCAGGCTGGTCCCCACCGCAAGCGAGATCAGCGGGTTGTCGCCCCCCACCGTGACCACCCAGTCGCGGATCACCCCGAAGGCGGCAAGCGACGCGATCACCGCTCCGAAGCCCACGAGGCTCGCGGTGTTGAAGATCGGCTTGAGCGAATCCTTCGCGCCCGCGTCCAGCGTTGCGGTCAGCCCGTCGCCCAGCGCGCGCCAGTTCAGTGCCACCAGCACCATCGACGCAATCGTCAGCGCCGAGATCACCGACCACACCCCGCGCACCGCGCCGACATCGGTCTCGCCGAACTCGGGCATGGACAGATAATCCGTGTCCATCGCCGGGATGATCGCGAAGGTGAAGGCCAGGTTCAGCGCCAGCACCAGCACCAGCGGCAGCGCGGCGACCAGCAGCGACGGGCGCGCGCGGTCGTCGGCGGTCGTGTCGCCGGTGTCCTCGCCATAGCCCGGGCCCAGCGCGCGGACGCGGTATTCCAGCCAGGCCCAGCCCAGCCCCAGCATGATCGCCGCCGTGATGATCCCCAGCCCCGGCGCGGCGAAGGGCGTGGTGCCGAAATAGGGCATCGGGATCGCGTTCTGGATCGCGGGCGTGCCGGGCAGCGCGGTCATGGTGAAGGTGAAGGCGCCCAGCGCGATCGAGGCCGGGATCAGCACCTTGGGCAGGTCCGCCTCGCGAAACAGCGCGGCGGCGATGGGCCAGACGGCGAAGGCCACCACGAACAGCGACACCCCGCCATAGGTCATCACCGCGCCCGAGAGGATCACCGCCAGCACCGCGCGCGACGGCCCCAGCCCGCGGATGATCGCATCCGCCAGCACCCGCGCCGAGCCCGACGCCTCCATCAGCTTGCCGAACACCGCGCCCAGCAGGAACAGCGGGAAGAACTGGATGATGAAGCCGCCGGTGGCCTCCATGAACACCTGCGTGTAGCTGGCCAGCACCGGGCCGCCCTCGGCCGCGAGCACGGCCAGCAGCGCCAGCGCCGGGGTCAGCAGCAGCAGGCTGATCCCGCGATAGGCCAGATACATCAACGCCGCGAGCGCGGCGACGATCACCGCGATCCCGATCATGCGCGCGGATCCCTGCCGACCGGGCCTGCCGGGTCGGTGAAGAACGCCTCCAGATCGAAGGTCGAGCCCTGGCCGATGCTGTCGAAATGCGCGTCAAGCCAGGCATCGGCCCAGCCGCGCCCGCGCGCGAACAGCATCCGCAGATAGGACCATTCGGCGTTGAGCTTGCTCGATGCGGCCAGATCCTGCACCTCGGCGTCGGTGTGGATGAGGTGCACATGCGTCTGCCCGGCCGCACCCAGATCGACGCCCTTGGCAGCCACCATCTGCTGCATCAGCGCAATGGCGCGCAGCTCCTTGATCAGCGAGGTGTTGAAGCTGATCTCGTTCATGCGGTTGATGATCTCGCGCGCCGAGCGCGGCGTGTCGTGGCGCACGATGGGGTTGATCTGCACGATCACGATGTCGGGGCTGGTGGTGCTGGTCACCAGCGGCATCAGCGCGGGGTTGGCGCTGAAGCCGCCGTCCCAGTAGGCCTCGCCGTCGATCTCGACCGCCGGGTAGAGCTGTGGCAGGCAGGCCGAGGCCATCACCGCATCCGCCGTCACCCCGCCGCGCGAGAACACCCGCGCCTGCCCGGTGCGCACATTGGTGGCGGTCACATGCACCGTGATCGGCCGGCAGCGGTTCACATCGTCGAAATCCACCTGCCGTTCGAGGATGTCGCGCAGCGGGTTCACGTTCAGCGGGTTCAGCTGGTAGGGCGACAGCACCCGGCTGATGCCTTCGAAGAACAGGTAGCTGGGCGAGGCGTCGAGCGAATAGCTGCCCGTGAGCCGGTCGAGCGGGCTGCGCTGGAGCGGCGAGGCGAGCGCCGCGCGGCTGATGGCGCGCCAGAATTCGGTCAGCGCGGCGCGGGCGCCCTCGCGGCCTGCGCGCTCGATCCCGCAGGCCAGCACCACGGCGTTCATCGCGCCTGCGCTGGTGCCGCTGATTTCGGTGATCTCGAGCCGCTCATCCTCGAGCAGCCGATCAAGAACGCCCCAGGTCAGCGCGCCATGCGCGCCGCCGCCCTGCAGCGCCAGGGTGATGGGTTTGCGTGTGGCGGACCCGGCCATGTCGCCCTCCGTGCTGCGCTGCGGCGGATGTCGCCGCATCGCAGCATGGATAACGCGGATCGCGTCGCGGCGCAATCCGCGCGGCGGTGGGGGTCAGCGGTTGCTGTCGATCCAGCGCGACATCAAGGTGCGGTCGCGAAAGCACTCGTCCGGCACCGAGCGGCGCTTGATCCGCGCGAGCTTTTCCGCAAACGCCACCTGCCGCGCGCTGGGGCTGTCGGGGCGCGGAGCCGGGCGCAGCGCGGCCTGCGTGGCAATCCAGCGGCTGAGCGCGCGCCGGTCGGCCTGGGCTTCGGCGGGCACGATCACCTGGTTGCGCAGCGCCAGTTTGCGGGCATAGGCCATCTGGCGGTCGGTCGGGGGCAGGGTGTCTTGTGTGGACATGGGTTTACCTCCTGCACGGCAAATAGAACATAACATGCACAAAGTCAAGCATATGGTGTCTCATGGCATCAGTGCATCAATATATTGATTCCGCTGCTTCGTCCCGGCATCGGATTGCACCCGGCGGCGCGGCGGGGCATGGTGCGCGTGGGGCGATGGATCGAGGGGAGCATGGATCGCGCCGGGATCGTGCATGAGAACTTCCTGCGCCGCGTGGCCGCGGGCGACCTGCCACCGGGCGCGCCGCCGTCAGGGCCGCTGGGCGCAACCGATGCAGTGGCGCTGTTCCGCGCGGGATGCCTGAGCCGAGCGCTCGATCGCACCAGCCGCGCGATGCAGAAGGCCGGGCAGGGGTTCTACACCATCGGCTCGTCGGGGCACGAAGGCGTGGCGGCGGTGGCCCACGCGCTGCGGCCCACCGACATGGCGTTCCTGCATTACCGCGACGCCGCGTTCCAGATCGCGCGCGCGGGCCAGGTGCCGGGGCAGTCGATCACCTGGGACATGCTGCTCAGCTTCGCGTGCTCGGCCGAGGACCCGATCTCGGGCGGGCGGCACAAGGTGCTGGGCTCGCGCGCGTTGATGATCCCGCCGCAGACCTCGACCATCGCGTCGCACCTGCCCAAGGCGGTGGGGGCGGCCTATGCCATCGGCGCGGCACGCCGCGCGCGCCCCGAACATGCGGTGCTTCCCGACGACGCGATCATATACTGCAGCTTCGGCGACGCCTCGGCCAACCACTCCACCGCGCAGGGCGCGTTCAACACCGCGCAATGGACCGCGTATCAGTCCGTGCCGCTGCCGATCCTGTTCTGCTGCGAGGACAACGGGATCGGGATCTCGGTGCGCACCCCGCGCGGCTGGATCGAGGCCGCGTTCAAGCACCGCCCCGGGCTGCGCTATTTCGCCGCCGACGGGCTGGATATCCACGACACCTACCGCGCCGCGTCCGAGGCTGCGGCCTATGTGCGCCGCCACCGCAAGCCTGCGTTTCTGCATCTGCGCACCGTGCGGCTCTATGGCCATGCGGGCGCCGATGTGGCCACCAGCTACCTGCCCCGCGCCGAGGTCGAGGCCGACGAGGCCAACGATCCGCTGCTGCATTCGGTCCGGTTGCTGGCCGAGGCCGGCGCGCTGGACCCCGCGCAGGCGCTGGCGATCTACACCGACACCTGCGCGCGGGTGGAGCGCGTGGCGGCCGAGGCCGTGACCCGCCCGCGCCTGCGCAGCGCGGCGGACGTGATGGCGAGCCTGATCCCGCCGCCGCGCCCCTGCACCCCCACCAACGGCCCCGCGCCCGAGGCCCGCGCGGCGGTGTTCGGAAGTGACCTCAAGGCGATGGCCGAGCCGCAGCACATGGCGCGCCTGATCACCTGGGCGCTGACCGACCTGATGCTCGAACACCCCGAGATTGCGCTGATGGGCGAGGATGTGGGCCGCAAGGGCGGGGTCTATGGCGTGACGCAGAAGCTGCAGGCGCGCTTCGGCGCGGCGCGGGTGATCGACACGCTGCTGGACGAGCAGTCGATTCTGGGGCTGGCCATCGGCATGGCGCATAACGGCTTCGTGCCGATCCCCGAGATCCAGTTTCTCGCCTATCTGCACAACGCCGAGGACCAGCTGCGCGGCGAGGCGGCGACGCTGCCGTTCTTTTCCAATGGCCAGTTCGCCAACCCGATGGTGATCCGGATCGCCGGCCTTGGCTATCAGAAGGGGTTCGGAGGGCATTTCCACAACGACAACGCGCTCGCGGTGCTGCGCGACATTCCGGGTGTGATCGTCGCGGTGCCGTCCACGGGCGCGGACGCGGCGATGATGCTGCGCGAATGCGTGCGGCTGGCGCGCGCGGAAAACCGCGTTGTGGTGTTCGTGGAGCCGATCGCGCTCTATCCGATGCGCGACCTGCTGGCAGAGGGCGACGGCGGCTGGATGACGCGCTACCCCGCCCCCGACCGGCGGGTGGCGCTGGGCGAGGTCGGCCAGCACGGCGAGGGGCGCGATCTGGCGCTGGTGAGCTTCGGCAACGGGCATTACCTGTGCCGGAAGGCGCAGGCGCGGCTGGGAGAAGGCGGGATCGACGCGCGGGTGGTGGACCTGCGCTGGCTGGCGCCTTTGCCGATGGAAGGGCTGCGCGCGGCGCTCGACGGGGTGCGGCGTGTGCTGTTCGTCGATGAAACCCGCCGCTCGGGCGGGGTGGCCGAGGCGCTGATGGCCTGGGCGGCCGAGACGCTGGCGGTGCCCTTTGCGCGGTTGAGCGCCGAGGACAGCTTCATTGCCACCGGCCCGGCCTATGCAGCGACATTGCCCTCGGCCGACGGGATCGAGGCGGCGGCGCGGGCGTTGATGGAGCGCGACACATGACCGGCTGTGCCCGCGCCCGCCGCGCCCCACCCACCCACCCGTGCGCGCCGGGCGCGGGCCGGACCGCTTGCGCGGTCCGACAGGGGGCAGGCGCATGGTAACGGCGGTGGTGATCTGCCCCGGGCGGGGGACCTATAACGCGGCCGAACTGGGCACGCTGGCGCGGCATTTCCCCGACGCGGGCCTGCTGGCGCGGTTCGACGCGCTGCGCGCGGAGGCGGGGCAGGAGGCGCTGTCGGCGCTGGACGCGGCGCCGCGGTTCTCGGCGGCGCGGCACACGCGCGGGGACAATGCGGCAGGGTTGATCTATGCGGCCTCCTTCGGCGATTTCCTGAGCATCGACCGCGCGGGGATCGAGGTGGTCGCGGTTACCGGCAACTCGATGGGCTGGTATTCCGCGCTCGCCTGCGCGGGCGCGCTGGGTGCCGGGGACGGCTTCAGGCTGGCCAACACCATGGGCACGCTGATGCACGAGGCACTGATCGGCGGGCAGCTGGTCTATCCGCATATGGGGGCCGACTGGCGCCCCGACCCCGCGCGCAAGGCCGCGCTGCTGGCGCAGGTGGCCGAGATCGACGCGCGCCCCGGGCACCGGCTGGCGATGTCGATCGATCTGGGCGGGATGCTGGTGCTGGCGGGCGACGCGGCGGGGCTTGGTGCGTTCGAGGCCGAGGCCCCACCCGTGGAGGGCCGCTTCCCGCTGCGCCTGCCCAACCACGCCGCGTTCCATACCGAGCTGCAGGCGCCGGTGGCCGGGCGCGGCCGCGCGGCGCTTGCGGGGGTGATGCCTGACCAGCCGCGCCTGCCGCTGATCGACGGGCGCGGGCAGGTCTGGTGGCCCGGAGCCTGCGACACGGCCGCGCTGTGGGACTATACGCTGGGCCATCAGGTGACCGCGCCGTATGATTTCACCGCCGCCATCCGCATCGCCGCGCGCGAGTTCGCGCCGGACCTGTTCATCGTCACCGGCCCCGGCACCACGCTGGGCGGCGCGGTTGCGCAGGCGCTGATCCTGTGCGACTGGCGCGGCATGAGCGACCGCGCGGCGTTCACCGACCGGCAGGCGCAGGCGCCGCTGCTGGTCGCGATGGGCCGGCCCGAGCAGCGCGGGTGGGCCACCGGAATTCACACAGACAGGGAGACGACGCGATGATCACGCATGACGACGTTCTGGCCGCCGCCGGGCTGCGCCCCGAGGAGCTGACCGGGGGCACGCTCTCGGTGACCTCGCCCATCGACGGCGCCGAGGTCGCGCGGCTCGCCGAGACCGCGCCCGCGGACATGGCCGCGGTGATCGCGCGGTCGCAGGGCGCGTTCAAGGCCTGGCGCGCGCTGCCCGCCCCGCGGCGCGGCGAGCTGGTGCGCCTGCTGGGCGAGGAACTGCGCGCCGCCAAGGAGGAGCTTGGCGCCGTGGTGACGCTGGAGGCGGGCAAGATCACCTCCGAGGGGCTCGGCGAGGTGCAGGAGATGATCGACATCTGCGACTTCGCGGTGGGCCTCTCGCGCCAGCTTTACGGGCTGACCATCGCCAGCGAGCGCCCGGGCCACCGGATGATGGAGACCTGGCACCCGATGGGCCCCTGCGGCGTGATAACCGCGTTCAACTTCCCCGTCGCGGTGTGGTCGTGGAACACGGCCATCGCGCTGGTGTGTGGCAACCCGGTGATCTGGAAACCGTCGGAGAAGTCGCCGCTCACCGCGATGACCTGCATGAAGATCCTCGGCCGCGCGCTGGAGCGCTTCGGCGACGACGCCCCCGAGGGGCTGGTGCAGCTGGTCATCGGCGGGCCCGATCTGGGCGACGCGCTGGTGTCGAGCCCGGATGTGGCGATCGTCTCGGCCACCGGCTCGACGCGCATGGGCCGCGCGGTGGGGCCGAAGGTGGCGGCGCGCTTCGGGCGCTGCATCCTGGAGCTCGGCGGCAACAACGCGATGATCGTCGCGCCCTCGGCCGATCTGGACATGGCGGTGCGCGCGATCGTGTTCTCGGCGGTGGGCACCTGCGGGCAGCGCTGCACGTCGCTGCGCCGGGTGATCGCGCATGACGACATCCGCGCCGAGCTGGTGACGCGGCTGAAGGCGGCCTATGCCAGCCTGCCCGTCGGCGACCCGCGCAAGCCCGGCACGCTGGTCGGTCCGTTGATCGACACCGATGCCCGCGACCGGATGCTGGCGGCGCTGAAGGCGGCGCGCGCCGAGGGCGGCACGGTGCATGGCGGCGCGGTGGTCGACGGGGTGGCAGGCGGTGCCTATGCGAGCCCGGCGATCGTGGAGATGCCCGCGCAGACCGAGACGGTGCGCACCGAGACCTTCGCGCCGATCCTGTATGTGATGGGCTACACCGCGCTGGACGAGGCAATCGCGCTGCAGAATGACGTGCCGCAGGGGCTGTCGTCGTGCATCTTCACCACCGATCTGCGCGAGGCCGAGACCTTCCTGTCGGACGTGGGCTCGGATTGCGGGATCGCCAACGTCAATATCGGCCCCTCGGGTGCCGAGATCGGCGGCGCGTTCGGCGGCGAGAAGGAGACCGGCGGCGGGCGCGAATCGGGCTCGGACGCGTGGAAGGGCTACATGCGGCGCGCGACCAACACCATCAACTACTCGCGTGCGCTGCCGCTGGCGCAGGGGGTGTCGTTCGACATCTGATGCGCCCTCTGGCTGGCCGGGCAGGGGGGCTGTCTGCCCCCCACGCGTCCTGCGGACGCTCCCCCCGAGGATATTTGCGTCAGGATGAAAGGGGGGAGCGGCGTGATGCAGGGGCGGGCCGGGTGCGCGTGGTTGGTGGGGGGCGCGGTCACGACGCGGTGGTCGCGCGCGCCTGCAGCTTCAGGGGTTCGGTGCGGGCGAGCCGCAGGACGTGCGACATGAAGGGGCGGGTGGCGTCTTCGGTGCGCACGGCGGCGTAGAGGCGTCGGGTCAGGCCGGTCCTGGTCAGGGGCCGCGTGATGTAGTCGGTGTTGGAGCGCACGTCGCGCAGCACCCAGTCGGGCAGCACCGCGACGCCGCGGTTGGACGCGACCAGCAGCAGGATCACGGCGGTGAGTTCGACCTGCCGGATCGCGCGCGGCTCGACCCGCGCGGGGGTCAGAAGCTCGGTGAACACATCGAGCCGGGCACGGTCCACGGGATAGGTGATCAGCGTCTGGTCGCGGAAATCGGCGGCCTCGACAAAGGGTTTGGCGGCGAGCGGGTGCTGGCGGGCGGCGACGAAGACGGGCTCGTAGTCGAAGAGCGGGATGAAGTCGATGCCGGGCAGCGTTTCGGGGTCGGAGGAGACCACGAGGTCCACCTCCTCGCGGTGCAGGGCGGGCAGGGCGTCGAAGGCGAGCCCGGGGCGGATGTCGACATCGACCTCTGGCCAGGCGTGGCGGAAGTGTTCGAGCACGGGAAACAGCCAGTCGAAGCAGGCGTGGCATTCGATCGCGATGTGCAGCCGGCCGACATTGCCGCGCCGCAGCCCGGCGAATTCTTCCTCGAGTGCGGCGAGGCGGGGCAGGATGTCCTCGGCGGCGCGCAGCATCTTCTGGCCGGCGGCCGACAGCTTCAGCGGCTTCGAGCGGCGCACGAACAGCTCGACCCCGGCCTGGTCCTCCAGCCCCTTGACCTGATGGCTGAGCGCGGACTGGGTCATGTTCAGCGCCTCGGCGGCGCGGGCGAGCCCGCCGGTTTCGTGGATCGCGCGGATGGTGCGCAGGTGGCGGAATTCGATGTGCATCTTGCGGTCGGCTTCATGGTCTTGTTGAAGATAATGAAATTGTCTCACATCGGTCGGGGTGGCACAACCGGGCAATCCAGACCAGAGGTGCCCCATGCCGACCCCGCGCGTGTCGTTCGAGTTCTTCCCGCCCAAATCGCTCGAGGCGAGCTTCCGGCTATGGGAAACGGTGCGCCTGCTGGCGCCGCTGTCGCCCGAGTTCGTGTCGGTGACCTATGGCGCGGGCGGCACGACGCGGCAGCTCACGCATGAGGCGGTGACCACCATCGGGCGCGAATTCGGGTTGAATGTTGCCGCGCATCTGACCTGTGTGGACGCCACGCGCGACGAGACACTTGCCATCGCGCGCGCCTATGCCGAGGCCGGTGTGCGCGAGATCGTGGCGCTGCGCGGCGACCCGCCCAAGGGGGCCGGCGGTTTCACCCCGCACCCCGACGGATTTGCCGATTCGGTGGCGCTGATCGAAGCGCTGCGCGAGGCCGGCGATTTCACCCTGCGCGTGGGGGCCTATCCCGAACCGCACCCCGATGCCGGGGGCCCCGGCGCCGATGTCGCCTGGCTCAGGCGCAAGTTCGAGGCCGGCGCCGACAGCGCGATCACGCAGTTCTTCTTCGAGCCCGAGACATTCCTGCGGTTTCGCGACGCCTGCGCCGCCGCCGGAATCGACAAGCCTGTGATCCCCGGCATCGTGCCGATCGAGAATTGGTCGGGCATCCGCAAATTCGCGCGCGGTTGTGGCGCGAGCATCCCCGCATGGATGGACGAGGCCTTCGACAAGGCCGCCCGCGACGGGCGCGAGGCGCTGCTGGCCACCGCCATCTGCACCGAAATGTGCGACAGGTTGATGGCCGAGGGCGTGGACCAGTTGCATTTCTACACGCTCAACCGTGCGCATCTGACCCGAGATGTCTGCCACGCGCTGGGCGTGGTGCCGCAGGTGGCGCTCGAAAACGTGGCCTGAAAGCGGTCGGTGGCGGTTGACCGGGCGCGCGCGCGGCGCTAGCGCAGGGCGATCCGGCGGCCAGGGCGCCGCAACGCAGGACGGGGACCGCGCATGGCACGCGATGAGCGCCCGCAGGGCTGGCACAGACAGACGCAGATGGTGCATGGCGGCGCCCGGCGCAGCCAATACGGCGAGGTGGCCGAAGCGCTGTATCTGACGCAGGGGTTCGTCTACCCCTCGGCCGCCGCGGCCGAGGCGCGCTTTCTGGGCGCCGGGCCGGACGAGTTCATCTACGCGCGTTACGGCAACCCCACCGTCGCGGTCTTCGAGGACCGTGTCGCCACGCTCGAGGGGACCGAGGACGCCTTTGCCACCGCATCGGGAATGGCGGCGGTGTCGGGGGCGCTGATGGCCTGCCTGCGCGCGGGCAGCCGGGTGGTGGCGGCGCGGGCGCTGTTCGGCTCGTGCCTCTATGTGCTGCAGGATGTCCTGACCCGCTTCGGGGTCGAGGTGGTGCTGGTCGATGGCACCGACCTTGCCGCCTGGCAAGCGGCGCTGGAGCCCGGCGCGGATGTGGTGTTTCTGGAAAGCGTGTCGAACCCGGTGCTCGAGGTGATCGACCTGCGCGCGGTCGCGGCTCTGGCGCATGAGGCGGGCGCGCGGGTCATCGTGGACAACGTGTTCGCCACGCCCGTGTTCAGCCGCGCGGTCGATCTGGGCGCGGATGTGGTGATCTATTCGGCCACCAAGCACATCGACGGGCAGGGGCGCTGCCTGGGCGGGGTGATCTGCGGGACGCAGGACTTCATCCGCAAGACGGTCGAGCCCTACATGAAGCACACCGGCGGCGCGATGAGCCCGTTCAACGCCTGGGTGATGCTGAACGGGTTGCAGACGCTGGATCTGCGGGTGCGCGCGCAGGCGGCCTCGGCGGCGCGGATCGCGCAGGCGCTGGCGGGGCACCCGAAGCTTGCCCGCGTGATCTACCCCGGCCTGCCCGACCACCCGCAACACAGCGTCGCACGCGACCAGATGGACGGGTTCGGCACCATGCTGGCATTCGAGCTGAAGGGCGGCAAGGACGCGGCCTTCGCCATGCTGGACGCGCTGCGGATCGCGTTGATTTCGAACAATCTGGGCGACGCGCGCAGCATCGTCACGCACCCGGCCACCACCACGCACCAGCGCCTGCCCGATGCCGACAAGGCCGCGCTGGGGATCACGCCGGGGCTGGTGCGCTTCAGCACCGGGCTCGAGGACGCGGACGACCTGATCGGCGATCTGCTGCAGGCGCTGGACGCGGTCCCGGGCTGAAATGGTGGGCGCCGGGGCTGGACCGGGCTGCGCGCAATCCTATCTGCCGAAGCGTCAAAGCAGGGAAGCCGATGCCATGAACATGCACACCCCCGAAGTCGACCGCCAGCCCAGCCGGACCGAGGCCGAGGAGGCGCTGGAGCTGCTGCGGCGCTGGGCGGTGCGCGCCTCGGACACCGAGATCGAGACGCTGGAACCCGCGCTGGCGCGGCTGCTGCCTGACGCCCCGCCCGCGGACTACCCGGTGTTGTCGCGTGTCTACCCGCAGGGCTTCGCGGTCGATGACGCCTACCGCGCCGGGCTGCCCGACCTGCAGAACGGCCCGTCAAGCCTGATCGTCGGCGCGCGCGCGCCGATTCAGCATGTCGGCATTTCCAACTTCCGCCTGCCGATCCGGTTTCACACGCGCGACAACGGCGACGTGACGCTGGAAACCAGCGTGACCGGGACCGTCAGCCTCGATGCCGGGCGCAAGGGCATCAACATGTCGCGGATCATGCGCACCTTCTACGGCCATGCCGAACGCACCTTCAGCTTCGGTGTGATCGAGGGTGCGCTGGACGATTACAAATCCGATCTCGACAGTTTCGACGCCCGGATCCAGATGCGGTTTTCCTTTCCGATGCGGGTGCGAAGCCTGCGTTCGGGCCTCGAAGGATTTCAATATTACAACTTCGCTCTGGAACTTGCCGACCAGGGCGGGGTGCGCCGACGGTTCATCCACGTGGACTATGTCTACTCGTCGACCTGCCCGTGCTCGCTCGAGCTGTCCGAGCACGCGCGGATGTCGCGCGGGCAGCTGGCAACGCCGCATTCGCAACGCTCGGTGGCGCGGATTTCGGTCGAGGCGCTGCCGGGCAAGTGCCTGTGGTTCGAGGATCTGATCGACCTGTGCCGCGCCGCGGTGCCCACCGAAACGCAGGTCATGGTCAAGCGCGAGGACGAGCAGGCTTTCGCCGAGCTCAACGCCGCCAACCCGATCTTCGTCGAAGACGCTGCGCGGTCGTTCTGCCAGCACCTGCTGGACGACCCGCGCGTGGGCGATTTCCGGGTGATCGCAAGCCATCAGGAAAGCCTGCACAGCCACGACGCGGTGAGCGTGCTGACCGAAGGGCCGACCTTCGCCGCCGACAGCATCGACCCGCAGCTGTTCAACACCCTGTTCCATGTCGGCTGAGCGCATGCGGGCGTGATTGCATTCCGCGCGCGCGGCGGGCATACCCGGCCCGCCGACTGCGCGACGGAGCATCCCGCGATGAATTACCTCGAATTCGAAAAACCGCTTGCCGAAATCGAAGGCAAGGCTGCCGAGCTGCGCGCGATGGCGCGGTCGAGCCCCGAAATGGATGTCGAACACGAGGCCGCCGCGCTCGACCAGAAGGCCGAGAAGCTGTTGCGTGATCTCTACAAGGGGCTGACACCGTGGCGCAAATGCCAGGTCGCCCGCCATCCGGACCGGCCGCATTGCCGCGACTATATCGACGCGCTGTTCACCGAGTTCACGCCGCTTGCGGGTGACCGGAACTTCGCCGATGACGCCGCGATCCTGGGCGGGCTGGCGCGGCTCGAAGATCGGCCCGTCGTGGTGATCGGGCAGGAGAAGGGGCACGACACGGCCTCACGCCTGAAGCACAATTTCGGCATGGCGCGGCCCGAGGGCTACCGCAAGGCGATCCGGCTGATGGAGATGGCCGACCGCTTCGGGCTGCCGGTGATCACGCTGGTGGACACGCCCGGCGCCTATCCCGGCAAGGGTGCCGAAGAGCGCGGCCAGGCCGAGGCGATCGCGCGCTGCACGCAGAAATGCCTGGAAATAAAGGTGCCGCTGGTGTCGATGGTGATCGGCGAGGGCGGCTCGGGCGGGGCGGTGGCACTGGCGAGCGCCGACCGGGTGCTCATGCTGGAGCATTCGGTCTATTCGGTGATCAGCCCCGAGGGCTGCGCCTCGATCCTGTGGAAGGATTCCGAGAAGATGCGCGAGGCGGCCGAGGCGCTGCGCCTGACCGCGCAGGACCTGCACAGGCTCGGCGTGATCGACCGCATCATCCCCGAGCCGCTGGGCGGCGCACAGCGCGGCCGCGAGGTGACGATCCGCGCGGTGGGCGACGCATTGAAGGCGGTGCTCAAGGAGCTCTCACGCCGCGATGCGCTGAAGCTGCTCGCCGCGCGACGCCGGAAATTCCTGGAGATGGGGAGCAAGGGGCTCGCCGCCTGATCGGTGCACCCGCGCGCCCGCGCCCGCCGCCCGGGCGGAGCGCCCACCCACCCACCCTTG
>PUOA01000152.1 GCA_003551925.1 Paracoccaceae bacterium | reverse complement strand
TGACCGGATGGACGGCATGGACCTGCGCGCGCGGCGGGCCGATCAGGCGCTTGCCGATGTCGAAGGTCTTGGCCAGATCGGTGGTGCGCAGCGCGACACTCATGCGCGGGCCTCCTGCGTGGATCGGGTGTCGGGCGCGGGTTCGGGGTGGATGCAGCGCACCTGGCGCGCGCCGCCGGTGAGCGCGATCTCGCCCGACCGGCACGCGTCGGTGGCCTTGTCGCAGCGCGGGGCGAAGGCGCAGCCGGGCGGCAGGTCATCGACCGCCGGCGGCAGGCCGGGGATCGCGGCCAGCACGCGCCGGCCCTCGCCCAGTTCGGGCACGCAGGCGATCAGGCGGCGCGTATAGGGATGCGCGGGGGCGTCGAGCACCTCGCGCGTCGGTCCCAGTTCGACGATGCGGCCGCCATACATCACCGCCACGCGGTCGCACAGTTGCCCCACCACGCCGAAATCATGCGTGATGAACAGGATCGCCACGCCACGCTCGCGCCGCAGCCGGTCCAGCAGCGCCAGGATCTGCGCCTGCACCGTCACGTCCAGCGCGGTGGTGGGTTCGTCGGCGATGATGATCTCGGGCTCGTTGGCCAGCGCCATGGCGATGGCCACGCGCTGGCGCATGCCCCCCGAAAGCTCATGCGGGTAGGAGCGCGCGCGGGCGGCGGCGTTGGGGATGCGCACGTCTTCCAGCAGCGCGACGGCGCGGCGGGCGGCTTCCTCGCGGCCGACGGCGTGGTGGCACAGGATCGCCTCGGCCAGCTGGTCGCCGACGCGGTAGAGCGGGTGCAGCGTCGACAGCGGGTCCTGGAAGATATACGCCACCTTGTCGCCGCGCAGGCTGCGCAGGCGTTCATACCGCGCGCCCACCAGATCGTCGCCGCGCAGCCGCACCGCACCGCCGGTGATCACCCCCGGCGGCGAGGCCACCAGCCCCATCACCGACAGCGCCGTGACGGATTTGCCCGACCCGCTTTCGCCGATCAACCCAAGGCATTCGCCGGGCTTGAGCTCCAGCGACACGCCGCCCACGGCGCGGAAGACGCGCTTGCCGACGTGGAACTGCGTCTCAAGCGCGTCGATCTCCAGCAGTCCCGGCTGCGCGGGCGCGGGCGGAACGGATGCGCGGGCCACCTGCGTGGCCGCCATCGGCCGCGACAGCGCGCCCGAGCGCAGCCGCGGGTCCAGCGCGTCGCGCACCCCGTCGCCCAGCAGGTTGATCGACATCACGATCAGCAGGATCATCACCCCCGGCACGATCGAGGTATGCGGCGCGGTGATCAGCGCCGAGCGCGCCTCGCCCAGCATCGAGCCCAGATCGGCCTGCGGCGGCTGGCTGCCCAGGCCGAGGAAGGACAGCCCCGCGGTTTCCAGGATCATCCAGCCGATGGTGGTGGACATGGCGATCACGATCACCGGGACCACGTTGGGCAGCACCTCGGTCAGCAGGATGCGCGTGTGCCCCATCCCCGACAGCCGCGCGGCGTCGATGAACTCCTTGTTGGCGATGCCCACGGTGATGCCGCGGATGTTGCGGGCGAAGAACGGGATGTTGACCACCGCCACGGCGATCAGCGCGTTCATCAGCCCCGGCCCCAGCGCGGCGACGATGGCCAGCGCGAGCAGGATGTAGGGAAACGCCATCAGCATGTCGACGCCGCGCATGGTGACGTTGTCGGTGCGCCCGCCGAAATACCCCGCGATGATGCCGATCGCCGCGCCCACCACGCCCGCGATGATCGCCGCGGCGAACCCCACCGCCAGCGACAGCCGCGTGCCCCACATGAGCCGCGAGAGCAGGTCGCGCCCCAGATGGTCGGTGCCCAGCAGGTGGCCGGGGCTGCCGGGGCGCAGGAAGCGGTTGGCGGTCGCGGTCTCGTTCGGCGGGTGCAGCGGCAGCCACGGCGTGATCAGCGCCAGCACCACGATCACGCCCAGCACCACCGCGCCGAAGCCCGCCAGCCGGTTGCGGAACAGGAGCTTCGCGAATGCCTGCATCGTGCCGCCCCCTCAGGTCTTGATCCGCGGATCGAGCCAGGCCTGCGCCACATCGACCACGATGTTGAACATCACGTAGCACGCCGCCACGAACACCACGCCGCCCTGCACCAGCAGGATGTCGCGCTTGAGGATCGCATCCACCAGCATCCGCCCCACGCCGGGCCACTGGAACACCATCTCGATATAGACCGCTCCCGACAGCACGAACCCCGCCTGGATGCCCAGCACCGGGATGATGCCGACCATCGCCATGCGCAGCGCATGGCCCCAGATCACGCGCCGCTCGTGCACGCCCTTGGCGCGCGCGGTGCGGATGAAGTCCTGGCGCAGCACCTCGAGCATGGCCGAGCGCGACAGCCGCGCCACCACGCCCGTGGCCACCACCGACAGCGCCGCGGCGGGCATGATCAGGTGGCGCAACAGGTCCGGCAGGTCCCCCCCGCCCCAGATCGAGAACATCCCCGACGCGGGCAGCCAGCGCAGTTGCACCGCGAACAGCAGGATCATCATCATGCCGAGGAAAAAGGACGGGATCGAAATGCCGAGGATCACCACGAAGGTGATCGCCTTGTCCGCCAGCCCGTATTGCCGCGCCGCCGAGACCACGCCTGCCATGATCCCCAGCACCGCGCACAGCACGAACGACGTCCCCGCCAGGATCAGCGTCGCGCCGAAGCGGTCCAGGATCTCGTCCAGCACGGGACGGTTGAGCGCGAAGGACCGCCCGAAATCGCCCTGCAACAGGTTGCCTATCCAGATGAAATACTGCTGCCACAGCGGCCGGTCGAGGCCCAGATGGCGGTTGAGCCGCTCGACATTGTCGGGCGTGGCGTAGCTGCCCAGGATCGCGGTCGCCGGATCGCCGGGGATCAGCGCCATGATCACGAACACGATCACCGTGATCCCGAACAGCACCGGGATCGCCGACAGCAACCGTTTGAGGATGTATCCGCCCATGCGCCCGCCCCCGCTTTCGCATCAGAAACGGGGCCGGACGATCCGCCCGGCCCCGCCGCGTCGCGTCAATTCTTCACCACGTCATGCAGCAGCAGCGCGAAGGACGGCTCGAGCGTGAAGTTCTCGACCCGGTCGGAATGCACCGCGTTCTGCACCCAGTTGGCGACGAAGACCCAGGGCGCGTCCTCCTGCACGATCTCCTGCACCTCGCGGTAGAGCCGGGCGCGTTCGTCCTGATCGGTGGACACGCGCGCCTGCTCCAGCAGATCGTCGACCTCGGGGTTGGAATAGTAGCCCGAGTTGAAGCCGCCATCCTCGGGGAAGGCTTCGGTGCGCAGCGTCAGGAAGGGCAGCGTGTCGGGGTCGTTCGTCATCCAGGCCATTTGCG
>PUOA01000084.1 GCA_003551925.1 Paracoccaceae bacterium | reverse complement strand
CCCACGCCTGCGCCTGCTCCTGCGCCGGGCATCGGCCGGCCCGGCACCGCGCCGCTGTTCCTGGCGCGTCTGCCGTGCCCGCCGGACGGGCAGCTTCTGTGCCTGGAAATGCAGGACCATTACATGGTCGTGCACAGCACCGGCGGTTCGCAGATGATCCTGTGCCGGATGGAGGATGCGGCCCGCGAACTTGGCTGCGCGGGCCGGCGCGTGCACCGTTCGTGGTGGGTGGCGCGCGACGCGGTGCTCGGAGCGCGCCGCGACGGGCAGCGCCGCTGGCTAAAGCTGTTGGACGGGCGCGACGTGCCGGTGGGACGCTCGTATGCGGCGGACCTGCGCGCGGCGGGCTGGCTGAAGTGAGCTCGCTCCGAGGCTGCCGAGACGGGCAGAGCGCCGCCGCCGCCCCGCACCGGCCCCGGCAGCCTGCTATCTGGTGCCCGCCTCGATCCCCGGATAGTCGCTGACCAGCAGGCGGTAGGGGGGCGCGTCCTCCTCGACCGTGGCAAAGCGCGGCAGGGGCGGGTCGAAGATGTTGTCGGTCTCGTCGTCATTGACGGTGCTGACCTCGCCGATCAGGCAGTCACCGCCTTCGGCCCGGAATGCGTGCCAGTCGCCCGGGCGCAGGGTCACGCTCTCGCCCGGCTCCAGCACCAGCCGCCCGCCCGCGGGCAGCGTCCGGGGCTCGGTGTCGCAACTCACGTGCACGGGCGCTTCGGGGTCGCGGCTGCCATCGGGGCGCGCGGCGAAAAGTTCCAGCACCAGCCGGGCGCCGCCACGGTTGATGATGTCTTCGGTCTTGGTGTCGTGGCGGTGCATGGGGCTCAGCTGGCCGTCACGCGCGATCAGCAGCTTCTCGGCGTAGAGCATCCCGCGCCCGGCGGCGAGCTCGGCCGCATCGCCATTGCGCAGCGTGACCAGCACCAGCCCCAGCCGGTCGAAATCGCCCGCGCCATAGTCGGTCACATCCCAGCCCAGCCGACGGCGCAGGATGTCGCTGCCGGCCCGCGCGCGCAGCGCCTCGGGGGTCAGCCGCGCAAACGGGGGCAGTGCGACGCCGAAGCGATCGATGAACGCTTCGGCGTCGTGCAGGATCCCGTTGATCTGCGAGCGCTTCATCGCCCGCCCGATCAGCCGACCAGTTCGAGGCCCGAGAAGAAATACGCTATCTCGACCGCGGCGGTTTCGGGCGCGTCCGAGCCGTGGACCGAATTCTCGCCGACCGACTGGGCGAATTCGGCGCGGATCGTGCCCGGCGCGGCATCGGCGGGGTTGGTGGCGCCCATCACTTCGCGGTTCTTCGCAATCGCGCCCTCGCCTTCGAGCACCTGCACCACCACCGGTTCCGAGGCCATGAACTCGCACAGCTCGTCGTAGAAGGGGCGCTCCTTGTGGACGGCGTAGAAGGTGCCCGCCTGCGCCTTGGTCAGGTGGATGCGCTTCTGAGCGACGATGCGCAGCCCGGCCTCTTCGAACTTGGCGTTGATCTTGCCGGTCAGGTTGCGGCGGGTGGCGTCGGGCTTGATGATCGACAGGGTGCGTTCATGGGCCATCGGGGTCGGTCTCCGTGTGTTGGGCAGCCCGCCGGGCGGGGCCGCGTTGCGAGGGGCGCTCTAGCATGGGGCCGCGGGCGGTGGAAGCCCTCGGCGCATGCGGGCGAGCGGCATGAAAACGGGCCGGGGGAGCGCCCCCGGCCCGTTCGTCGTCGCGTGACAGGCGCGGTCAGTTCAGGCCACCGCCGGCGCCTCCGTCCATGCCGCCGCCGGCATCCATGCCGCCGCCGGCGCCCTCACCCTCGGGGGCGGGAATGAACTCGCGGTCGCGGTATTCGAACTCGGGCGCGTCCTCAAGCTCGTCGCGGGTCATGCTCAGCACCACCTCGCGCGCGTCCCAGTTGATCTCGAACTCGTCCCAGTCGATGGCCACATCCTTGGCACCGAAGCCCAGAAAGCCCCCCACCGAGACGATCCCGGCGGTGATCTGACCGTCCGCACCGATCAGGATGTCGTCGATGGAGCCGATCCGCTCGCCGGTGTCCGAGTCCACCGCCGCACCGATCACCCAGCCGCCCAGAAGCTCCTGGCTGTCCTGCTGGTCGACGATTGCCTCCTGCGCGGCAACCGCGCCGGCAAGCATGGTGCTGGTGGTCACTGCAATCAGTCCTGTCCGCATGGTCAGTCTCCTTCGTTGCGTTCCTTGCAGCCGCCGCACGTCTTCGGGCGGCGAACACGGATGACATGGGACCAGTTGCCAAGGATCGCAAAACCACCGGCGAAGCCTTGCCAGAATCACGCGCCCGTGTCGGCGAAAGCTTGCCGACGGCACATGACGGAGCGCAGGGCGCCGTCACCATTGACCTTTTCGCCGTGTCAGGGCACGCAGCAGCCATGTTGCGCATTGACCAGATTTCCTACGCGATCGAGGGCCGTCCGCTGTTCGAGCAGGCCTCGGCCACCATCCCCGACGGCCACAAGGTCGGGCTGGTGGGGCGCAACGGGGCGGGCAAGACCACGCTGTTCCGGCTGATCCGCGGCGAGCTGGCGCTGGAGGGCGGGTCGATCTCCCTGCCGCCACGCGCGCGCATCGGCGGCGTCGCGCAGGAAGCGCCGGCCACGCAGGCCTCGCTGCTGGACACGGTGCTCGCCGCCGACACCGAGCGCGCCGCGCTGATGGCCGAGGCCGAGACCGCCACCGACCCCGGCCGCGTGGCCGACATCCAGACCCGGCTTGCCGATATCGACGCATGGTCCGCCGAAGGGCGCGCCAGCGCCATCCTGCGCGGGCTGGGGTTCGACACGGAGGCGCAGGCGCGGCCGTGTTCGGATTTCTCGGGCGGGTGGCGGATGCGCGTGGCGCTGGCCGGCGTGCTGTTCGCGCGCCCGGACCTGCTGCTGCTGGACGAGCCGACGAATTACCTCGACCTCGAAGGGGCGCTGTGGCTGGAGAGCTATCTGCGCAGCTACCCGCACACGGTGATCATCATCAGCCACGACCGCGGGCTGCTGAACCGCGCGGTGGGGTCGATCCTGCACCTCGAAAATCGCGGGCTCACGCTCTACACCGGCGGCTACGACGATTTCGCCCGCACCCGCGTCCAGCAGCGCGCCATCGCGCAGGCCGAGGCGCGCAAGATCGACGCGCGGCGCGCGCATCTGCAATCCTTCGTGGACCGTTTCCGCGCCAAGGCGTCGAAGGCCCGGCAGGCGCAGAGCCGGGTGAAGATGCTCGAAAAGCTGCAGCCGATCACGCCCCCGGCCGAGGCCGCGCAGCATGTCTTCACCTTCCCCGCGCCCGAGGCGCTGTCGCCCCCGATCCTGGCGCTTGACTCGGTGGCGGTGGGCTATGAT
>PUOA01000280.1 GCA_003551925.1 Paracoccaceae bacterium | reverse complement strand
GGCTCGAGACCTCGCCCGGCTCGGGGCCTTACGTGCTCGACGGCTTCGAGATCAACCGCTCGATCACCTATCGGCGCAACCCCGATTACTGGGGCGCCGATCTGCCGGTGAACCGGGGCCGGCACAATTTCGACGTGATCCGCGTCGAATATTTCGCCGACGGTGCGGCGGCGTTCCAGAACTTCCAGACCGCCGAATACACCTTCCGCGCCGAGAACAACTCGCGCCAATGGGCCACGGGCTATGACTTCCCGGCGGTCGAGCGCGGGCACGTGGTGCGTCAGGAAATCCCGGTGGGCACCCCGCCCACGCCGCAGGGCTTCGTGTTCAATCTGGGCCGGACCATGTTCCAGGACCCGCGCGTGCGCGAGGCGGTGTCGCTTGCCTACAACTTCGAATGGACCAACGAGACGTTGCAGTTCGGCCTGTTCAACCAGCGCCATTCGTTCAGCCAGGGCACGCATCTGCAGGCCGAGGGCCCGCCGAGCGAGGCCGAGCTTGCGCTGATGGAGACGCTGGGCGATCTGGTCCCCGAGGAGCTGTTCACCGCCGACGCGGTGATGGCGCACACCTCCAACATCGAGCGGCTGACCGACCGGCGCAACATGCGCCGCGCCATGCAGCTGCTGGATGAAGCCGGCTGGGAAGTCGGCGACGACGGCATCCGTCGCAACGCCGAAGGTCGCACCATGCGGATCACGATCCCGGTGAACGCCTCGGGGTCGTCGACGATGGAGTCGATCGTCGAGACCTTCACCCAGAACCTGCAATCGATGGGGATTGACGCACGCTTCCAGCGCATCGACGCGGCGCAGTATACCGAACGCCGGCGCGACCGCGATTACGACATGATCGTGGACAGCTATGTCGCGTTCATGGATGCGGGCACCGGGTTGCATCAGCGCTTCGGGTCCGAGGCTGCCGAGTTCAGCCTGTTCAACCCCGCCGGCCTCGCCAGTCCGCTGGTGGATGCGGTGATCGACGCCGCGCTCGACGCGCAATCGCCCGAGGATCGCGACACCGCGCTGACGCTTCTGGACCGGGTGCTGCGCGCCGAGCGCTTCATGATCCCCACGTGGTACAATGACGTGGCCTGGGTGGCCTATTGGGACATGTACGAGCACCCCGAGGAGTTCCCGCCGTTTTCCACCGGCGAGCTGGATTTCTGGTGGTTCAACCAGGACCGCTTCGACGAGCTGCGCGCCGCCGGCGCGCTGAGGTAAGCGCGGCATGCTCCCCTATATCCTGCGGCGGCTGGCGTTGATCATTCCGACGCTGTTCGGGATCATGGTGATCAACTTCACGCTTGTGCAGTTCGTCCCCGGCGGCCCGATCGAACAGATCATCGCCCAGCTGGAAGGCGAGGGGGACGTGTTCGAGCGCTTCGCCGGCGGCGGAGCGGACACCAATATCGGCGATCGCGGCGACAGCTATCGCGGCGCGCGCGGGCTGCCGCCCGAGTTCATCGCGCAGCTCGAGCGCGAATTCGGCTTCGACCGGCCGCCGGTGGAACGCTTCTTCAACATGATGTGGAACTATCTGCGGCTGGATTTCGGGACCAGCTACTTCCGCTCGATCGGGGTGATCGATCTGGTGATCGAAAAGATGCCGGTGTCGATCTCTCTGGGGCTGTGGTCGACGCTGCTGGCCTATCTGGTGTCGATCCCGCTGGGGATCGCCAAGGCGGTGCGCGACGGGTCCAGATTCGACACCTGGACCTCGGGCGCGATCATCGTGGGCTATGCGATCCCCGGCTTCCTGTTCGCGGTGCTGCTGCTGGTGGTGTTCGCGGGCGGGTCGTATTTCCAGATCTTCCCGTCGCGCGGGCTGACCTCGAGCCAGGAAGTGTGGGACCAGCTGTCGCCCATCGGCAAGGTGCTGGACTACCTGTGGCACATCACGCTGCCGGTGGTGGCGTCGACGATCTCGGCCTTCGCGACGCTCACGCTGCTGACCAAGAACAGCTTTCTCGATGAAATCCGCAAGCAATACGTGATGACCGCGCGCGCCAAGGGGCTGACCGAACGCCGGGTGCTTTATGGCCACGTGTTCCGCAACGCGATGCTGATCGTGATCGCGGGCTTTCCGGCGGTCTTCGTGGGGGTGTTCTTCGGCGGCTCGCTGCTGATCGAGACGATCTTCTCGCTCGACGGGCTGGGCCGGCTGGCCTTCGAGGCGGCGGTGGCGCGCGACTACCCGGTGATGTTCGGCACGCTGTTCGTGTTCGGGTTGATCGGGCTGGTGGTCGGGCTGATCTCGGACCTGATGTATGTCTGGATCGACCCGCGCATCGATTTCGAAACGCGGGAGACCTGATCCATGGAAGACCGCGTCACCCCAAGGGCCGAACCCGTCCCCGGCGCGGCGCCACCGCCGCCGGTGGCCACGCCCGAGGGCGCCGAGGCCGAGACCATGCCGCCGCGCCCGGTGCGCCGCTTCGGCATCGCGATCTCGCCGCTCAATCAGCGGCGCTGGCGCAACTTCCGCGCCAACCGGCGCGCGTTCTGGTCGCTGATCATCTTCTCGGTGCTCTACGTCGTGTCGCTGTTCGCCGAGGTGATCGCCAATGACCGCCCCCTGCTGGTTCAGTTCCGCGGCGAGATCTTCACCCCGGTGTTCAACTTCTACCCGGAAACCGCGTTCGGCGGCGATTTCCGCACCGAGGCGCAATACCGCGACCCCGAGGTCCGCTGCCTGATCGCCACCGGCGGCGCCGAGGGCTGCCTGTTCGACCCGGTCGAGGCGATGGCCGAGGCCGCCGAAACGGGCTTTGTCGGCGACCACGAGGTCGTGCCCGGTCGCGTGATCTGGCCGCTCATCCCGTTCAGCTACAGCACCATCAACGAGATCGGCGGCTCCGCCCCATCGGCCCCCGACAATGTGCACTGGCTGGGCACCGACGACACCGCGCGCGACGTCACCGCGCGGATCATCTACGGGTTCCGGTTGTCGGTGACCTTCGCGCTGATCGTGACGGTGCTGACCTCGGTGATCGGGATCGCCGCGGGCGCGGTGCAGGGGTTCTTCGGCGGGCTGCTGGACCTGATCTTCCAGCGCGTGATCGAGCTGTGGAACTCGACCCCGTCGCTTTATGTGATCATCATCGTGTCGTCGATGTTCATCATGAACTTCTGGCTGCTGGTGTTCCTGATGACGCTCTTCGGCTGGACCGGGCTGGTCAGCGTGGTGCGCGCCGAATTCCTGCGCGCGCGCAACTTCGAATACGTCCGCGCGGCGCGCGCGCTGGGCGTGTCGAACACGGTGATCATGTTCCGCCACGTGTTGCCCAACGCGATGGTGGCCACGCTCACCTTCCTGCCCTTCACCGTCACCGGCGTGATCGGCG
>PUOA01000276.1 GCA_003551925.1 Paracoccaceae bacterium | reverse complement strand
TCCCGAGGACGCACCGTGCCCGATCCTCTCGCCGCGGTATGGGAGCCGGTGCTGCTGCCGATCCTCGAGCGTGATCCCGCCGTTCAGGCCGTCACCTTGATGCGGCACCTCCAGTTGATGCCTCCCGCAGCCTTCCCGGACGACCGCGTTCGCCGGACGCTTGAGCGCCGGGTGCGCGACTGGCGGGCTTTGCACGGACCAGAGCGCGACGTGATCTTCCGCCAGACACCCGAGCCGCGGCGCATGGCGCTGTCCGACGTCACCGGCGCCAGCGCCTTGGGCGTGACGATCGGCGGGCAGCATGAACGGCTCGGTTTTCCAAGGGTCCGATGTCAGGAACCTCTGCGCGTCGTCATGCCTCGGCGTAAGGGCAGGCGACCTCGTGATCGCGCGCGACCGGCAAGAGCGCCGGATCGTCATGGCCACAGGCCGGCCGCGCCACCGGGCAACGTGTCACGAAGTTGCACCCTGCGGGTGGATTGGCCGGACTGGGCAGGTCACCGGTCAGCAACGTGCGCCTCGACAGCGCGGCGGGGTCGGGGCGCGGTGCGGCAGACAGCAGGGCCTTCGTATACGGATGGCGGGGAGTGGCGAAGAGCGTCTCGGCCGGTGCCATTTCGACGATCCTGCCCAGATACATCACCGCGATCTGATCGGCCACGTGGTGGACCACCGACAAATCGTGGCTGATGAACAGATACGCCAGCCCAAGCCGCTGCTGCAGGTCCAGCAGCAGGTTCAGGATCTGGCTCTGGATCGAGACATCGAGCGCCGACACGGCCTCGTCGCAGACGATGAGTTCGGGCTCCAGCGTCAGCGCGCGCGCGATCACGATCCGCTGGCGCTGGCCGCCGGAGAACGCGTCGGGCATGCGGTCCGCGTGCTCGGGGCGCAGCCCGACCTGTTCCAGCAGCGCCCCCACCCGGACCCGGCGCTCGCGCGCGGACAGCCGCGTGTGGATGCGCAACGGCTCGGCGATACTGTCGCCGATGCGCATGCGCGGGTTGAGCGCCGAGCCCGGGTCCTGAAAGATGATCTGCATCCGCCGCGCAAGGCCGCGCCGCTGCGCAGGCGTCATCGCGGCAAGGTCGGCCCCGTCGAGGCGCACGGCACCGGCGGTCGGCGCCTGCAATCCCAGCGCCGTGTATCCGACCGTGGACTTCCCGCACCCGGATTCGCCCACCAGCGCGACGGTCTGCCCGCGCCGCACCCGCAGGCTGACCCCGTCGACCGCGCGCACCAGCCCGGTCGCGCGGCCGAACAGCCCCCCACCGATCGGGAAATGCACCGAGATATCGTCGAGTTCGAGGAGTGCTGTGTCGGTCATGCAAGGGCCTCGGGGCGGGCGATAAGCCGATCGCTGTGCCAGCAGGCCGCGCGATGGCCCGGCGCATCCGGCGCGGGCACCAGCGGCGGCGTCTCGCCCTTGCAGCGCGCGTCGGCGAGCGGACAGCGCGGGTGAAAGCGGCATCCGCCCGTCCACTGGCTCAGATCAGGCACGCTGCCGGCGATCGCAGGAAGCGGCGTCTTGCGCGGCCCGCCGACGCGCGGGATCGTGCGCAGCAGCAGATGTGTGTAGGGGTGGCGCGGCTGGCGGAAGAGCTCGGCCACCGGGGCGGTTTCGACGATCCGGCCCGCATACATCACCGCGACGCGGTCGGCGACCTCGGCCACGACGCCCATGTCGTGCGTGATCAGCAGCACGGCCGTTCCGGTTTCGCGCCGCATCCGCCCGATCAGGTCGAGGATCTGCGCCTGGATCGTCACGTCGAGCGCGGTGGTGGGTTCATCCGCGATCAGCAGCCGCGGGCTGCAGATCAGCGCCATGGCGATCATCACCCGTTGGCACATCCCGCCCGAGAGCTCGTGCGGATACTGTCGCATCCGGGCGCGGGGTTCAGGGATGCCCACGGCCTCGAACATCAGCAGCGTCCGCTCGGCCGCGGCTGCCCCGCTGATGGGGCGGTGCTGCTGCAGGGCCTCGGCCACCTGCCGGCCCACACGCATCGTCGGGTCCAGTGACAGCACGGGTTCCTGAAAGATCATGGAGAGGCTGGTCCCGCGCAGCCGGGTCATCGCGGCCTCATCCAGCGCTGCCAGATCCTGCCCGTCGAACACCGCGCGCCCGCCGGCCACGCGCGCCTGCGGCGGCAGCAGGCCCATCAGCGACAGCCCGGTGATGCTCTTGCCGCAGCCCGATTCGCCGACCACCGCCAGCGTCTCGCCCGCCTCGATGCGCAGCGACAGATCCTCGACCACCGCCATGTCGCCGAAGCGGATCTCCAGGTTCTCGATCGACAGCAGCGGCTCGGTCATGGCGCCACCGCGCAGGCCCAGGGGTGGTTGGGATGCGCCATGCCCGTCGCTGCCCCGGCGTGGGCCGCGATCATCGACGGGACCGCGAACTGCACCGGGTAGAGAACATCATCCACCACCTCGACAGGGTGTCTGTTGCCGATCAGCCCGGCGGTGGCGCTGGGGCACGCGCGATTGACGCGGATCGTGGGCGCGCTGGCGTCGATGCGCGGCATGTGCATCACCACGTCGGGGGGCAGCCGCCAGTCGACCGCGAAGGCGATCATCTGCAGCAGTGCCGGAAAGATCTGCCGACCGCCCGCCGCGCCCATGGCCGCGACCGGGCGCCCGTCTGCAGTCAGGAGCAGCGGACACATGTTGGACAGCGGCCGCACCCCGGGGGCGATCGCATTGGCCACACCGGGGCGCGGGTCGAACCACATCATCGCGTTGTTCAGCACGATCCCGGTGCGGTGGCCCACCACCTTCGCGCCGAAGCGCGACAGCAGCGTGTTGGTCAGCGCCACCATCGTGCCATCGGCATCGACGACGTTGACATGGCTGGTGCAGTCCCCCGTGGCCGATGCGTGGCCCATGCTGTTGAGCCGCACCGCGTAGCTGTCGCGGATCGCATCCGCGAAGGCTGCGTAGGCGTGGGCATCGGGGCCGTCCGCCGCAGGCGTCATCCGCCCCTCCAGCCGTCCGAGCGCGTCCAGCACGGTGGGGCCGCCGGACAGGCCGGGCATCGCCGCGATCGCGGTGCCGCGGTAGCTGCCCCGAAGCGGCGCGGCCCAGCGCGGCGCGTAGGCCGACAGGTCTGCGGCATCGATCACCGAGCCCGCATCGCGCAGATCGGCGGCCAGATCGGCGGCCAGCGCCCCGGTGTAGAAGTCGCGCCATCCCGCCCCGGCCAGCCGTCGCTGAACACCGCTATCCGGGCCGGCGCCCCGGTGATCTCTTCCAGCGGGACGGTTGACAGCCCGGCCGCCTCGATCGCGGCCCGGAAGATCGTGGCCAGACCGTCCTGATCCCCGGGAGGCATGCCGCGGGGTTCCGGTGCGATG
>PUOA01000101.1 GCA_003551925.1 Paracoccaceae bacterium | reverse complement strand
TCCATCGCTTCGGCGATTCTCTCGTCCATGTTCATGATCAATCACCATCGGAGCGTACACCGTACTTCAGGTACAGCCGCTAGAAGAACATCCTCACCATCTGGAAGTTCCGTATCACGTTCTCCCTGCCGGAAACCAGCGGGCCGTTCACGCTGCTGTGACCGGGAAGAATGTGCTCCACGTCCAGTGCGGAGAGTCGTTCAATGCTCTCCTTCATCTGACGCATGCTACCCCCGACGAAGTCCATCCGGCCGATGGAGCCGGGGAATACCACGTCGCCACTCACCAGTATCTTCGCGTCAGACAGGTAGAGGCATATGGAGCCGGGAGAGTGTCCGGGACAGATCAGCACCTCGGTTCGCAGCCCGTTCGATGAGCCAAGACTGAGCTCGCCTTCCTCAAGAAGCATCGAAGGCTGCGACGCCGGGGCCACCGTGCCGAATCCACCGTAAAACGCGCCGCCGGGACCCTTGAGGAACTCGTACTCCGGAGCTGAGAGCGCGACCTTCGCGCCGGTCTGCCGTACGACCTCGTCCACCGCCTGGAAGTGGTCAGGATGGCAGTGCGTCCCTATCACAAGCCCGACGTCGTCGATACGGAGCCCGTCTTCCGCCATGACACTGGTGAGCGATTCCAGCGGGTTCTCTCCCATCGCGCCGCCGGTCATGCCGGGATCAATGAGCACATGGGGTTTCTGACCGTCCAGAACATTGGCCAGCACCACGGAGTTGGAGTTTATCCCCTGGCCTGCCCAGAGATAGAAGTACACCCCATCGACGACCTGCAGAGACCTGTGCAGTTGCATCATGTATATCCTCCTGCGCCCCATTCCAGCGGGAACGTGGACATTGGCGATTCGTTCGTATTATAGGTGATTGCCCGGCCAGGCGTCGAACGTGGGGAGGGGGGGAGGGGTACGCACGGGGGCGTGTCAGCGTTCACATCCCGTAGGGACGCCACATGTGGCGTCCGTTGCCCCGAGCAGCAGCGCCATCCGAATTCACCAGTGCATCCGCGCACCGGTGTAGGGAGATGCCATTGAGGCGTCGACATCACCACATCGCCCCGCCAGCACGCATAACCATCGCGTACGGACGCCACACGTGGCGTCCGTTGTCCGGATCACCAGCGCCGTCGGAATTCGCCAGGGCATTCGTATGTCAGTCTACGGACGGGGCGTGCCCCGTCCCTACAGTCAAAATGCCCAGACCATCTCAGCCCGTTCGCTTCGGATTCTCAAGATCAAGGTGCCATTTCAGCGGGTTATCGACAATGTACTGCCTGATGGCACGTAATGCAGATTCGCTGCGTAGCACATGTTCGTAGTATCGGCTTTGCCATACGCGCGTGGCAGCAAAGCCATCCATTCTTCGGACTTCCCGTGTGACCGCTGACTTAAACCCACCAACTATCGTGGGAATGGAAATCCTGTCAGTCGATACAGTACTGGCATCAGGGTCACCAGCGATAGCCAGAATGCCGTGAATGTGATTCGGCATGACAACGAACGCATCCAGCGCGACATCGGGGCAATGCTGCGGAATGGCCGACCAGTAGCGACTCACTATCCTGCCGACCGGGCTGAGTTCCACCTCAGCTCCGACAATCGTACCGAAAAGACATGCATGCCTGAACGCACAAACGGTGATGAAGTAGAACCCTTCCTGTCCGTAATCGAATTCTCTGAGCCGTGGCCACTTCCTTCGCGGCAGTGTGACCCAATCCAGAGATGAGGCCTCTTCCATAACCGTGAGTGTACAGAGTGCCGAATAACCAGCGCTAGTGCTTCTCTTTCGAACAGGATTCCAATCGGTCTACGGACGGGGCATGCCCCGTCCCTACGGGGAATGCAACCACATAGGGCCGTCGAAGTTCGGATCATCATCTCCCGTAGGGACGCCACATGTGGCGTCCGTTGTCCGAATCATCAACGCCGTCGGTGTTTACCAGTGCATACACGCACCGGTCTACGGACGGGGCAGGGTACGCGCCTGCAGCGGGCGACCGGGATCATCCCACACGGCCATCACAGTCCCGATCATCCTCTCCCGTAGGGACGCCACATGTGGCGTCCGCTGTCCGGATCATCAACGCCATCGGAATTCGCCAGGGCATTCGCGTACCGACCGACGGACGGGGCATGCCCCGTCCCTACGGGAGATGTCATTGAGGCGTCGACATCGTCACGTCGTCTTCTGCCACACTTCACGAACAAACCCTTGAAACGTCACGTCGAGGTGTTAAACTAGCACTTACGCACGAAAGACCTTCGTCTCGAGGAGGACTCAATGGCCAAGGTGTTCATAATCGACGAGCAGCCAATGTACCGGCAGGGCATCCGGGCCGCCCTGGCGCGCATGCAGGATGTGGAGATCGCCGGAGAGGCGGACCTGACCGACGCGGTGCTGGTACCGATAGATTCTCAGATGCCGGACGTAGTTGTCCTGGGGGCCGATGCGTCGTTCAACGAGAGCCTGCGCATCTGCAAGGAAATCAAGCAGCGCACACCCGCCGTGGCCGTAATCATGCTTTCAGGAGACGGCCAGCAGGACGAGCAGGTGTTTCAGGCGATCAAGGCACAGGCATCCGCCTTTCACGGCCGCAACGTCAGCGCCGATGACCTCGCACGCACCATCGCGCGATGCGCCAATGGTGAGCATCCGATCAACGACACCCTTGCCACAAGGCCGCGAGTGGCAGAGCAGATACTGCAACAGTTCCGCGAACTATCCCGGGAGAAGGAAACCGCCAGTTTCATGTCGCCTCTCACCCCCAAAGAGATGGAAGTGCTGAAGTACATGGCTGAGGGCTTCCTCAACAAGCAGATCGCGGACCAGCTTGACGTTACCGAGCAGACAATCAAGAACCACATCACGTCTATCCTGCGCAAGCTGAACGCCAACGCCAGGACACAGGCTGTGGTCATCGCCATCAAGAAGGGCCTCGTCACGCTTTCCAAGGATTGAGCCTAACAAGCGGCCGATCAGGGTGTTGCCGGAGAACGGCTCAACGGCACGCGTGCCGCCGCCCTCGCAAGTCGGTTATGGTCGCACGACTGTTCACACCTGTGCCACGTTGCTTTGACGTTCAGTTGTACGTGTGCCAGGCTGACACGACCATGGGATTCAGGGGAGCGCTGGACGGCGTCGCGCCCCGGGTTCCGTTCCTTTCATCTTTTCCCCGGAAATTCCGGCCATGTTGTTTACCTTCGGCATTCTGCCGCGTTCTTATTAATGAACCACATCCAAGGAGGACTGTCACAAAATGAAAGTGGTATCCCGAGTATTGGCCGCGTTTCTCATAGCGGCGCTGGTGCTTCCCGCACTGGCGACACCGACGCTTGCCGCGCAGAATGCATCGACT
>PUOA01000115.1 GCA_003551925.1 Paracoccaceae bacterium | reverse complement strand
GCCATCGGCTACCTGCCCAAGGCGCTGGTGCGCCACCGCCGCGACCGGCCCGGCCAGATCACCGGCGCCGATGACGACCGGGTGATGGACCAGATCGCGGTGCTCGACCGGCTGGCCGCGCTGATCCCCGCCACCGGTGCCGCGCATGCGCCCGCGGCGCTGGCGGCGCTGGCCAGCCGGCTGATCCAGGAACGCGCGCAGGTGCTGCACACCCCCGCCCGCCGCGCGCGGTTCCTTGCCGCCGCGCGCGCGGCGCTCGCCCGCCACCGGCTGGACTGGGTGCCGGGCGGGCCGCTGACCTTCGACGCCAGCGTGGGCCCCGAACTGGCCGGCGAGTGCCCGCTCTCGGTCGTGGTGCTGCCCGAGCGTCGCGCCGCCCCCACCACCCTGAACACCACGCTCGCCGCGCTGGCCGCGCAGGACCTGCCGGCCTTCGAGGTGCTGCTCGCCGCAGACGCCATCCCCCCGCCGGCGCTCGACGCCGGCACCGCATACCCGCCGGGGCTCGGCCCCGGCACAGCGCGCCCGCTGCGCCGCCTGTCCGCAGGCGCGTCGCCCCTGGCCGCGGCGCGCGGGCGCTACCTGTGCCTGCTGCGCCCCGGCGACCGCCCCGCCCCGGGGGCGCTGCGCGGCTGGGTGACGGCGCTGGAGCGCAGCGGCGCCGATCTGGCCCTGGGCGGGCTGACCCTGCCCACAGGGCGATACCATTCGGGGGTGCTGGACGGCCCGGGAGCGCCCCTGCCCCCCGCAGGCGACCAGCCGCTGCCGCCGGCGCAGGCCGCGCGGCTGCTGCCGGTCCCCGGCGCACAGGCGCTGCGCCGCAGCCGGCTGGACCCGCGCACCCTGCCCAACGCCCCGCCCGCCGACGCCTGGGCGCTGAGCGCCGCCGCCGCGCTGGCGCTCGCCGCCTCCGGCACCCGCACGATCTGGCTGCGCGGCCCGATGCTGACCGCCGCCCCCTGCCACCACCCTCCCGCGCCGCGCGCGCTGGCCCGCGCCCTCGCATCGGTCCGGACGCTGGCCCAGACGCTGCAGGCGGTGCTCGAAACCACCCCCACCCGCCCCCGCCGCTGGGCGCTGCTGGCGCAGGCGGCGTTTCTGGGCGCGCGCCGCCTCCCCACCACTGGGCCCACCACTGAGCCCACCACTGGCCCAACCCCGCCCGGCCTCTCCCCGGCGCTGGCCCGCGCGCTGCGCCTCTCCCAACCCGACCCCCGCTCCCAACCCGACCCCCGTTCCCAACCCGACCCCCGTTCCCAACCCGACCCCCGCCCCCCTTCATCCTGACCCAAATATCCCGGGGGACTGCGCCCGGAACGGGCGCAGGGGGGCAGCGCCCCCTCCCACGTCCCCGATCCGTGCGGCGCAAGATTGCATCGCTCCGCCAGGCCCGCCATAACCCGAAGCATGCCATACCCACCAGCGCCATATGCGCGCCCCCCGCGCACCCCAAGGGACACCCCGCGATGATCCCCTTCCGCACAGGCCGTGCCGCGCGCTTCACCGCGCGCGTGGCGTTCACCACGCACGCCTATGGCAACATCGATTTCCTGGCCGCAGATGGCACCATCCCCTTTCACATCTCGCTGCGCCGCGACGAAGGCGTCGTGGTGATCAACCGCCGCGATGCGGCCGGATGGCGGCGCGAGCTGGTCCACCCCTGGCCCTTCGCCCCGCAGGGCTGCCGGGTCGCGCTGGACTTCGCCGATGGCTGCGTGACGGTGACGCTCGACGGCCGCGCGCTCGGCCGGTTCGACCGCTTCCCCCGCCCCGCGCGCGGGGGGCGGCTGGGGCTGCGGCGCGGCTTTCCGGGGCTCGACCGGATCGAGCAGGTGAACCCGCGCGACGGCATCGACCCCACCAGCCTGGTGCTGGAAACCTCGCTGCCGGTCGCCCCCGCCCCGCGCGCGGACGAGGGCGGGCTGGTGCTCACCGACCGGCTGGAGATCGAGGCCCCCCATCATGGCCCCCACCCCCTGACCGCAACGCTGCCCGGCGGCGATACGCTGCCCCTGATCGCGCGCCCGCCGGGTCACGCACCCTTCGGCGCGCCGGTGCCCGGCGTGCTGCTGCCGGGGCGGCTGTGGCGCGACGCCCCCGACGGGATGGCCAGGCTGCAGGTCCATGATGCGCAGGGCCGCGCGCAGGGCACGCTGGTGCTCGACCGCGCGCGCGCCGCCGCCGCCATCGACCGGCTGGCCCGGGCCGGCGCGCTCGCGCAGGATCGGCTGTCGGCGCTGCAGGCGATCGAGCATGCCCGCTTCGCCGCGCTGCTGCCCGATCTGCCCGCGCCCGCACGCCGCGCGCTGACCGCCGCCGCCGCCGCGCAGGGGCTCGAGGCCTGGCTGCTCGGGGACATGAACAGCGATGCCGATGGCGTCCCGGACGGCACCGCGACCGCCCCGCCAGACGGCGCGGCAGCGGCGCCCCGCCCCGATCCCGCTCTCGATCTTCGTGCCGACCGCCTCCTCCCCCCCGCGCTGCGCCACGCCACGCGCATCACCGCCGCGCTGCGCGCCGCGCAGGAGGCGCCCGCCGCTCCCGCCACCGGGTCGGGGTCGGGCACTGGCTCGGGCACTGGCGCGGGCATTGGCGCGGGCATTGGCGCGGACATTGCGGCGCCGCCCGACCCGGTGGCGCTGCTGCGCGCGCTGCAGGACAAGGACCCGCTGCCCGCGCCCGAGCGCCGCGCGCTGCTGCTGGCGCTGAGCGAGCCCGTCGCGCTGCAGGGCGACCCGCGCGCGCTGGCCGCTTACGCCGCCGCCGAGGGGCTGATCGCCGCCGAGCCCGCCACCACCGCCGCTGCGCCCTGGCCTACGCCCACAGGCGATCCCTGGCCTACGCCCACAGGCGATCCCTGGACCGACAGCGCGATGCTGCCGTTTCTCCATGCCCAGGCGCGGCATGACACGCTGCGCGAGGCGCTGTGGTCGCTCGCCCGGCCGCACACCGGCTGGCTGGTCAGCCCCTGCGTGGCCTGGGTGGCGCGCGCGGCGCTCGACGGGGTGCCCGACCTGCATGGCCGGATCCCCGACGCCACCACCCGCGAGGAGATCCTTTATGCCGTGATCGGCGTGATCGAGGCCGAAGCCGCCAGCTACTGGGGCCGCAGCCCCTGCGTGGCGCTGACCGATGCGGCGCTGGCGATGCTCGAGCACGCCGACCGGCTGAGCGAGCATCTGCGCACCGATCTGGTCTGGACGCTGCTGCGGGTCTACGGGCTGTCGCCGCGCTTCTGGGACGGGGTGGCGGCCGCACAGGCGCGCGGCGCGGCGCTGCCCGAGCCGATCACCGCGCTGGCGCCGGCCTTCGCGCGCTTGCGCGCGATTATTGAGGACAACGCGCGGGGGCGCGCGATTATTGAG
>PUOA01000154.1 GCA_003551925.1 Paracoccaceae bacterium | reverse complement strand
TCGACCACCAGCAGCGACCCCTCGACCGCGCGCATCGAGCGGCTGACCTCGTAGGCGAAGTCCACATGGCCCGGCGTGTCGATCAGGTTCAGCACATAGGTGTGCCCGTCGCGCGCGGGATAGTCGATCCGCACGGTGTTGGCCTTGATGGTGATCCCGCGCTCGCGCTCGATATCCATCGCATCGAGCATCTGCTCCTTCATGTCGCGTTCGGCCACCGTCCCGGTGAGCTGGATCAGCCGGTCGGCAAGGGTGGATTTCCCGTGGTCGATATGCGCCACGATCGAGAAGTTGCGGATGCGGTCAAGCTCGGTCATGGCAGCGGATATGCGGCGCAAATGCAGGGCGGTCAAGCGCTGTCGCGCGGTGCGGGCATGGGCGGGCGGCCCCGTGCCACGAAGCGGGACGTGCGGGCGCGCTCAGTCCTCGGCCAGCGCCTCGGCGCGCGACTTGCCGCTGACCTTGGCGGCCAGCGTGGCCGCCATGAAGCGGTCCAGATCGCCGTCCAGCACGCCTTGCGTGTCCGAGGTCTCGACGCTGGTGCGCAGGTCCTTCACCATCTGATAGGGCTGCAGCACGTAAGACCGGATCTGGTTGCCCCAGCCGGCCTCGCCCTTGGCGTCGTGCTCGGCCTCGATCGCCTCGGTGCGCTTGCGCAGCTCCATCTCATAGAGCCGCGATTTCAGCGCCGCCATGGCGATGGCGCGGTTCTGGTGCTGCGACTTTTCCGAGCTGGTGACCACGATCCCGGTGGGGATATGCGTGATGCGCACCGCCGAGTCGGTGGTGTTCACATGCTGCCCCCCGGCGCCCGAGGACCGATAGGTGTCCACGCGCAGGTCGGAGGGGTTGATCTCGATCTCGATATTGTCATCGACCACCGGATACACCCAGACCGAGCTGAACGAGGTGTGCCGCCGCGCCGAGCTGTCGAAGGGCGAGATCCGCACCAGCCGGTGCACGCCGCTTTCCGATTTCAGCCAGCCATAGGCGTTGGGCCCGCTGATCTTGTAGGCGGCCGAGCGGATGCCCGCCTCCTCGCCCGCGCTTTCGCTCATCAGCTCGACCTTGTAGCCGCGTTTCTCGGCCCAGCGCACATACATCCGCGCCAGCATCGCCGCCCAGTCGCAGCTTTCGGTGCCGCCCGCGCCGGCGTTGATCTCCAGGAAGGTGTCGTTGCCGTCGGCCTCGCCGTCCAGCAGCGCCTCGATCTCGGCCTCGGCGGCCCGGGCGGCAAGCGTCTTGAGCGCGGCCTCGGCCTCGGACACGACCTCCGTGTCGCCCTCGGCCTCGCCCAGCTCGATCAGGTCGATCTGGTCCTGCAACTCCTGCGCCATCTCGGCATGTCGTGCCATCGCATCGGACAGGATCTGACGGTCGCGCATCAGCTTCTGCGCGCGCTCGGGGTCGTCCCACAGCGTGGGATCCTCGGTCATGGCGTCGAACTCTTCCAGCCGGTGCGGCGCGGTGTCGATCTCCATGCGCTGGCCCAGCAGTCCCAGCGATTTGCGGATGGCCTCGATGGCGGATTGCGTTTCGGCGCGCATGGGGATCGGTCCGTGGTTGCGGTGGCGGTGGCGGTGGCGGTGGCTGCAGACCTATCGCGCCCCGGCCAGCGAGGCAAGGCGCCGCCGGGCTCAGTAGAGCCCGCCGGTCGACACCGACCCGAAGCTGCCCCCGCCGCCCGCCGAGCTTCCACCCGAGCTTCCACCCGAGCTTCCACCCGAGCTTCCACCCGAGCTTCCACCCGAGCTGCTTCCACCGCCGCCAGTGCTCGAACCCTGCGCCGCGCCTTCGGCGGCGCTGAACAGCGGCAGGTCGGACCCCATCGAGAAGCCGCCATCCACCAGCGCGGCCAGGCCGAAGATCGGCTCTTCGCCCTCGCGGAAAAACTCGGACACCACATTCGCGCCGGACGCGCCATCGGGCAGACGCGCGCCGCTGTGGCGGTCGATGTTGATGAAGTAGCCGCCCCGCGGCACCGCGAAGCGGGTGCCGCCGAAGCGTTCGGCGGCTTTCTCCATGAACGCCTGGAACACCGGCCCGCAGGTCCCGCCGCCCGACGCCCCGCGCCCCAGCGGGCGCGGCTGGTCATGCCCGATATAGCACCCCGCCGCGATGTTCGAACTGTAGCCCACGAACCAGACATCGCGCGAATCGTTGGTGGTGCCGGTCTTGCCCGCCACCGGGATCGGCAGGTTGATCGACCGCCCCGTGCCGCGCTGCACCACCCCCTCCAGCATCGAGGTCAGCTGATACGCCGTGACCGGGTCCATCACCCGCTGGCGCTGCGAGGCGATCCACGGCGATGCGCCCGGCGGCAGCCCGGCCTCGTCGCATTCCACGCACTCGCGCTGGTCGTGGCGAAAGATGGTGCGGCCCCAGCGGTCCTGCACCCGGTCCACGAGCGTCGGCTCCACCCGCTCGCCGCCATTGGCGAACATCGCATAGGCCGCGACCATGCGGAACAGCGTGGTCTCCTGGCTGCCCAGCGCGTTGGCCAGGTTGGTCTGCGCGCGGTCGAACACGCCGAAGCGTTCGGAATAGCGCGCGACCGTGTCCATGCCGATTTCCTGCGCCATGCGCACGGTCATCAGGTTGCGCGACATCTCGATCCCCGTGCGCACCGGGGTCGGGCCGTAGAACCGGTTCGAGGCGTTGGTGGGCCGCCAGATGCCCTGCGGGGTGTCCAGCTCGATCGGCGCGTCCACCACGATCGTCGCCGGCGAAAAGCCCGAATCCAGCGCGGCGGCATAGACGAACGGCTTGAACGCCGAACCCGGCTGCCGCTGGGCCTGCGTGGCGCGGTTGAACACCGAATGCTGATACGAGAACCCGCCCTGCATCGCCAGCACGCGCCCCGAATTGACGTCCATCGCCATGAACGCGCCCTGCACCTCGGGGACCTGGCGCAGGGACCAGCGCTGGAAGCTGCCATCGGTATCCGAGGTCACGGCGCGGACATGCACCACATCGCCCACCGACAGGTTGTCCGACAGCGACCCCCGCGCCCAGTTGATGTCGGAGCGCTCGATCACGCCCGGCGCGTCCACATCCTCGATCCCCAGCCGGGCGCGGTCGGGGCTGACCTCGAGCACGACGGCGGCGTGCCAGCGGTTGCCGAGCTCGATGTCGCGGGCCACGTCGGCGCGCGCAAGCGCCGTGCGCCACTGGTCCTCATCCTCCAGCAGCGCAGGCTCGATGGTCTCGCCGGTGCCGCGCCACGCGCCCTGCTGGCGGTCGTAACGCTCCAGCGCCTCCTGCAGCGCGAGCGCGGCGTAGCGTTGCAGCTCCGGGTCCACGGTGGCGCGGATGCTCAGGCCGCCGCCGAAGAATTCCTCCTCGCCGAACTGCCCCGAGAGCTGGCGGCGGATTTCGTCGGTGAAATAGTCGCGCGGCGGGATCGACTGGCGGAACGAGTCGAAATCGCCCCCCTGCACGGTCAGCAGCGGCTGTGCGCGCGCCGCGTCGTGCTCGGCCTGGCTGATGTAGCCATTGTCCAGCATCTGCCCCAGAACCCAGTTGCGCCGCGCGGTGACCCGTTCGCGCGCGCGAACGGGATGGTATTGCGACGGCGCCTGCGGCAGCGCGGCAAGGAACGCGGCCTCGTGCAGCTCCAGCTCATCGAGCGTCTTGTTGAAGTAGCTCAGCGCGGCGGCGGTGACACCATACGAGTTCTGGCCCAGGAAGATCTCGTTCAGATACAGCTCCAGGATCTGGTCCTTGCTCAGCGTCTGCTCGACCCGGGTCGCCAGGATGATCTCGCGGATCTTGCGCTCGCCGGTGCGGTCGCCCGACAGCAGGAAGTTCTTCATCACCTGCTGGGTGATGGTCGACGCGCCGCGGATCGTCTCGCCACGCGTCGCGACCGCCTCGTAGGCGGCGACCGCGATGGCGCGCGCGTCGAAGCCCGTGTGCTCGTGGAAATTGCGGTCCTCGGCCGAGATGAAGGCCGCCTTGACCATGTCGGGGATATCCTCGACCGGGGTGAACAGGCGGCGTTCATTGGCGAATTCGTCGATCAGCCGCCCCTCGCCCGAAAACACGCGGCTGATGGTGGGCGGCGTGTAGTTGGCCAGTTGCTCATGGCTGGGCAGGTCGCGGCCATACATCCAGAACACGCCGCCGATGGTCAGCGCGACAAAGAAGGTGGAGAGCACCAGGAAGCTGAAGATGCCCCCGAAGAAAGACAGGATTGCGCGCAGCACGAAGGATGGCCTCGAATGGTGGGTGCCCCTCTATACGCGGTCGCGGGCGCAGCGTCAAAACCCCGACCCGGCCGCGCGCGCCCCCTGCAGCGGCCCGGCGCTCACATCTGCGTTCCCTGACGGCGACGGAACACGGCGCGGCGCGCGCCCTTGCAGGCCGACGGGTGCGGCACTAAGACTTGCGAAAGCTTTTCACGCTAGAGCCTGACCCGTGCGCGGGCGGGCCACACCGACAAAGGGCGAGCAGACAATGCAAGATCCGATCGAGACCTACATGAACCTCGTGCCGATGGTGGTTGAACAGACCAGCCGCGGCGAGCGCGCGTATGACATCTTCTCGCGCCTGTTGAAGGAGCGCATCATCTTCGTCACCGGCCCGGTGCATGACGGGATGGCCAGCCTGATCGTCGCGCAGCTGCTGCATCTTGAAGCCGAGAACCCGTCCAAGGAAATCTCGATGTATATCAACAGCCCCGGCGGTGTCGTGACCTCGGGGCTGTCGATCTACGACACGATGCAGTATATCCGGCCGAAGATCTCGACGCTGGTGGTGGGACAGGCCGCAAGCATGGGCTCGCTGCTGCTGGCGGCGGGCGAAAAGGGGATGCGCTTCTCGCTGCCCAATTCGCGGATCATGGTGCACCAGCCCTCGGGCGGGTTCCAGGGCCAGGCCACCGACATCTCGATCCACGCCAAGGAAATCCTCGAGCTGAAGGAGCGGCTCAACCAGATCTACGTCCACCACACCGGCCAGACCCTGAAGAAGGTCGAGGAGGCGCTGGAGCGCGACAACTTCATGACCCCCGAAACCGCGAAGAACTGGGGCCTGATCGACGACATCGTGTCGCGGCGCGATGACGCCGAGGGCGCGGGAACCAGCTGACCCGCTGCGCGCGGCGCAGGCAGCGGCGCCACCGGCACGGGCGCTGACCCAAGTTTTGCATTGTCCCCGTCCGGATGCTGACTTACCTTGGACCTGCGTAAGATGTGCGGCGAGCGGGCATCACGGCGAAAGCGACGGCCACAGAGGTAACGAATGGCAAAGAGCAGCAGCGGCGACAGCAAGAACACTCTCTATTGCTCATTTTGCGGCAAGAGCCAGCATGAGGTGCGCAAGCTGATCGCCGGGCCCACCGTGTTCATCTGCGACGAATGCGTCGAATTGTGCATGGACATCATCCGCGAGGAAACCAAGGGGGCCGGGCTCAAGGCCACGGACGGTGTCCCCACCCCGCGCGAAATCTGCGAGGTGCTTGACGATTACGTGATCGGGCAGATCCACGCCAAGCGCGTGCTGTCGGTGGCGGTGCACAACCACTACAAGCGCCTGCACCACAGCGGCAAGGCCGGCGAGGTCGAGCTGTCGAAATCCAACATCCTGCTGATCGGCCCCACCGGCTGCGGCAAGACGCTGCTGGCGCAGACGCTGGCGCGGATCCTCGATGTGCCGTTCACGATGGCCGACGCCACCACGCTGACCGAGGCCGGCTATGTCGGTGAGGATGTCGAGAACATCATCCTGAAACTGCTGCAGGCCAGCGAATACAATGTCGAACGCGCCCAGCGCGGGATCGTCTATATCGACGAGGTCGACAAGATCACCCGCAAGTCCGACAACCCCTCGATCACCCGCGACGTGTCGGGTGAAGGGGTGCAGCAGGCGCTGCTGAAGCTGATGGAGGGGACCGTCGCCTCGGTGCCGCCGCAGGGCGGGCGCAAGCACCCGCAGCAGGAATTCCTGCAGGTGGACACCACCAACATCCTGTTCATCTGCGGCGGCGCGTTTGCCGGGCTGGACCGGATCATCGCGCAGCGCGGCAAGGGCTCGGCCATCGGCTTCGGTGCCGATGTGCGCGACGAAAGCAAGCGCGAGATCGGCGAGACGCTGCAGGCGCTCGAGCCCGAGGACCTGCTGAAATTCGGGCTGATCCCCGAATTCGTCGGCCGTCTGCCGGTCGTCGCCACGCTCACCGATCTGGACGAGGATGCGCTGATCACCATCCTGACCCAGCCCAAGAACGCGCTGGTCAAGCAGTATCAGCGCCTGTTCGAGATCGAAGGCGCCGATCTGTCCTTCACCGACGAGGCGCTGCGCGCCATCGCCAAGCGCGCCATCGCGCGCAAGACCGGCGCGCGCGGGCTGCGCTCGATCCTCGAGGATATCCTGCTGGACACCATGTTCGACCTTCCGGGGCTGAGCAACGTGACCGAGGTGGTGGTGAACGAGGAAGCCGTGACCTCGGACGCGAACCCGCTGATCATCTATGCCGATCAGTCGCGCGAGCCTGCCAGCGCCGGCTGAGGAGCCGATCCCGATGGTCTGACCCTGCACGCCCCGCCCCGGCGGGGCGTCTGCGTATGGGCGCGCAAATCAACCGGGGTGGACAGTCCACAAGCGGTGCCCGGCGCGGTCGGCGACGCTTTCGCGCCGCACCGCGCCGTCGCGACCGATATCGAATGCCAACGCTCCGCTGCGGCGCAAGTCGATCGGCGACAGCACCTCGCAACGCTGCGGCCGCGTGTCGGGGTCGACCGTGATCACCACCAGCCGCCCGGGTTGGCAAGCCGCGTCCAGCGCCGCGCGCGCGCCGCGCCCGCTCAGATGCACGATCTCGCCGCCCTCCCAGCGCAGCACGACCTCGCCGCGGTCCTCCTCACGGAACGCGCGGGCAAAGGCGCTGGGCTGATCGGCCGCATCGCCATCCGCGGCGAGCCAGTTTCCCGCGGCAAAACTGGCCGAGCGCGGCTGCGACAGCACGCGCCCGCCCTCGGCCATCACCCCCACCAGCGCCGCGTCGCCCGAGATCAGCACCGCCGGGCGTGGCGGCGCGATCCAGCCCGGCAGCACCAGCGCGCAGGCCACCGCGCCCGCCAGCCGCGCCCGCCCCGGCACGATGATCAGCCACAGCGCCCCCAGCGCCAGCCCCGGCAGCACCCAGCCCGGGGGCTGGGTCACCGGCACCACCGCGCCGTCGAGCCCCGCGACCCAACCCGCCACGGCCAGGATCCAGCGCGTGCCCAGCTCCATCAGCCACAGCGCCGGCGCGGCCAGCCCCAGCGGCGCCAGCACCGCCGCCAGCACCGCCGCGGGCATGATCAGCGATCCCATCAGCGGCACCGCCAGAAGGTTGGCCAGCAGCCCGTATTCCGACAGCCGGTGGAACTGCGCCGCCGCCACCGGCGCCGTCGCCAGCCCCGCCACGGTCGAACAGATCACCAGCGACACCGCCGGCATCGCCCAGCGCGGCACGCGCGCGCGCCAGGCGCGGTCCTCGCGCAGCAGTCCGAACACGCCCACCAGCGCCACCGTGGCGGCAAACGACATCTGGAACCCGGCGCCCAGCAGCGCCTCGGGGCGCAGGCACAGGATCAGCGTGGCGGCGATGGCGACCGAGCGCAACGAGATCGCGCGCCGCTCCAGCAGCACCGCGACCAGCATCACGGCGACCATCACGAAGGCCCGTTCGGTGGCCACGTTCCCCCCCGACAGGAGCAGGTAGAACGCCCCTGCCCCCAACGCCCCCACCGCAGCGAGCTTGCGGGTCGAGACCCGCAGCGCCAGCGGCGGCGCCAGCGAGAGCGTCAGCCGCAGCGCCCCGAACACCACCCCGGTCAGCAACCCCATGTGCAGCCCCGAGATCGCCAGCAGATGCGCCAGGTTCGAATCGCGCAGCTCCTGCATCCGCGCGCGGCTGATGCCCGAGCGGTCGCCGGTCAGGATCGCGGCAGCGAATGCGCCGGTATCGCCGGGAAGCTCCGCCTGCACCGCCGCCGAGATGCGCATCCGCAGCCGGTGCACGCCCAGCCCCGCGCGCCCCTCGGCGGCGGGCTCCAGCGCCAGCACGGGGGTGCGGGTGTAACCCACCGCGCCCAGGCGCTCGAACCACGCGTGGCGGCGGAAATCGAAACCGCCGGGCTCGGATGGCGCGTTGGGCGGTGACAGATGGCCCGTCAGGATCACGCGCAGCCCCGGTTCGGGATCGATGAACCCCTGCGCCCCATGCAACGAGACGCGCACCCGCTCGGGCGTGCGCGCCGCTTCGCGCCGCTCCAGCACCACCTGATCGAGCGTCAGCCGCACCGCGTCCGACCCCGACCGGTCGACGATCACCACCCGCCCCTCGATCGCGCCGTAATAGTGCCGATCCAGCACCGGCGCGGCCACCTGATGCGCGCGCAACCCGGCAATCCCCGCCCCCGCCGCCAGGATCGCAAGCCCCAGCGCCAGCGGCGCAGCGTCTTCGGGCAGCCGCCAGCCCAGCCCCACAAGGAGCGCCACCGCCGCCGCCAGCGCCGCCCATTCCGCCGCCGTCGGCTCGCGCGGCAGCGCGAAATAGGCGCCGATCCCGCAGGCCAGCAGCACCGGGACGAACAGCATCAGCCGCCCGCGCAGCCCGGCCACCCAGCGCAGCGACAGCCACGCCGGCAGCGCCGCTCCGGGCCCCGGCTCGCCCGCAACCCTTGTCTCCACCGTGGCGAATCCCTAAGACATGGCCCAGCCGGCCCCTGCCGCACTGTCCTGCAACGTGGTTACGCAAAGGTTAACAGCGGCGATGCCCGACCCCAGCAGCCCCCGCCCCGTGGTCACGCGGTTCGCGCCCTCGCCCACCGGCTTCCTGCATATCGGCGGCGCGCGCACGGCGCTGTTCAACTGGCTTTATGCGCGCGGGCGCGGCGGCAGGTTCCTGTTGCGGATCGAGGATACCGACCGCGCGCGCTCCTCGGCCGAGGCCACCGACAAGATCCTGTCGGGCCTGCGCTGGCTGGGCCTGCACTGGGACGGCGAGGCCATCAGCCAGGCCAGCCGCGCCGACCGCCACGCCGAGGTCGCGCATGCGATGCTCGCCGCCGGCACCGCCTACAAGTGCTTCGCCACCCCCGCCGAGATCGAGGCGTTCCGCGAGGCCGCGCGCACCGAGGGGCGCTCGACCCTCTTCCGCTCGCCCTGGCGCGACGCGGATCCGGCCACCCACCCCGATGCGCCCTTCGCCGTCCGTATCAAGGCCCCGCAGACCGGCGAGACGGTGATCGACGATGCCGTGCAGGGCCGCGTGCGGATCGGCAACGACCAGCTCGACGACATGATCGTGCTGCGCTCGGACGGAACGCCCACCTACATGCTGGCGGTGGTGGTGGACGATCACGACATGGGCGTGACGCATGTGATCCGCGGCGACGATCACCTCAACAACGCCGCGCGGCAGATGCTGGTCTATCACGCGATGGGCTGGGACGTGCCGGTCTGGGCGCATATCCCGCTGATCCACGGCCCCGACGGCAAGAAGCTCTCCAAGCGCCACGGTGCGCTGGGGATCGAGGAATACCAGGCGATGGGCTACCCCTCGGCGGCGCTGCGCAACTATCTGGCGCGGCTGGGCTGGAGCCACGGCGACGACGAGTTCTTCACCGACGCGCAGGCGCTGGAGTGGTTCGATCTGGACGGCATCAACCGCGCCCCGGCACGGCTGGATTTCAAGAAACTGGATCATCTGAGCGGGCAGCACCTGAGCGTCGCCGAGGATGCTGCGCTGCTGCATGAGATCGACGCCTATCTGGCGGCGGCCGGCCAGCCAGCGCTGGGCGCGGCGCAGCGCAGCGCGCTGGAAACGGCGCTGCCAGTGGTCAGGGATCGCGCGAAGAACTTCGGGCAACTGCTTGAAAAGGCGCATTTTGCGCTAACCGAGCGGCCGCTGGATACCGATGAGAAATCGGCTCGGGCGCTTGACTCTGTATCCCGTAGTATACTGCGGGAATTGACGCCGCAGCTGCAAACTGCTAAATGGCGCCGAGACAGTCTGGAGGAGGTTGTGACGTCCGCAGCCCAGGCGCACGGGATGGGGTTGGGCAAGCTTGCCCAGCCACTTCGCGCAGCGCTTGCGGGTCGCAGCGCCACTCCAAGCGTGTTCGACATGATGCTCGTGCTGGGCCGGGAGGAGACCCTCGCCCGGATCGAAGATGTGACGGCCTGACGGTTTCGGCACCGCCAGCCGCGATGGCCAGATGCTCCTGCGCGCCATGGCGGTCGCAGGCAGACCGGAAAGGACGTGCAATGCCTGACAACACCTCGACCGCGACGCTCAGCCTTGGGGGCAAATCCTACGAACTGCCGGTCCACTCGCCCAGCGTCGGGCCCGATGTGATCGATATCCGCAAGCTCTACGCCGAGGCGGACGTGTTCACCTTCGATCCGGGCTTCACCTCGACCGCCGCGTGCCGGTCCACCATCACCTATATCGACGGCGATGTGGGCGAGCTGCTCCATCGCGGCTATCCCATCGACCAGCTGGCCGAGAAGTCGCATTTCCTCGAAGTCTGCTACCTGCTGCTTTATGGCGATCTGCCCAGTGCCGCGCAGCTCGAGGATTTCGAGACCCGCGTCACCCGCCACACCATGCTGCACGAGCAGATGCAGTATTTCTTTCGCGGGTTCCGCCGCGATGCGCACCCGATGGCGATCATGGTGGGCGTGGTGGGCGCGATGTCGGCGTTCTACCATGACAGCACCGACATTTCCGATCCCTGGCAGCGCGAGGTCGCCGCGATCCGCATGATCGCGAAGATGCCCACCATCGCCGCCTGGGCCTACAAGTATTCCATCGGTCAGCCCTTCGTCTATCCGAACAACCGGCTCGATTACGCGGCCAACTTCCTGCACATGTGCTTTGCCGTCCCGGCCGAGGATTACGTCGTCGACCCGATCCTGGCGAAGGCGATGGACCGGATCATGATGCTGCACGCGGATCACGAGCAGAACGCTTCGACCTCGACCGTGCGGCTGGCGTCAAGCTCGGGGGCGAATCCGTTCGCGTCGATCGCGGCGGGGATCGCGTGCCTGTGGGGGCCTGCGCATGGCGGCGCCAACCAGGCCTGCCTGGAAATGCTGCGCGAGATCGGCACCGTGGACCGGATCCCCGAATACATCGCACGCGCCAAGGACAAGTCGGACCCGTTCAAGCTGATGGGCTTCGGCCACCGCGTCTACAAGAACTTCGACCCCCGCGCGAAGGTGATGAAAAGCTCGGCCGACGAGGTCCTGGCGCTCCTGGGGATCGAGGACAACGAGACCCTGAAGGTCGCCACCGAACTGGAGCGCATTGCGCTGGAGGACGAGTATTTCGTCGAAAAGAAGCTCTATCCGAATGTCGATTTCTATTCGGGCATCATCCTGAACGCGATGGGCTTTCCGACCTCGATGTTCACGCCGATCTTCGCGCTGTCGCGCACCGTCGGCTGGATCAGCCAGTGGAAGGAAATGATCACCGACCCCGAGCAGAGGATCGGCCGGCCACGCCAGCTCTATACCGGCGCCGCGCGGCGCGACTATGTCGAGGTCGAGCACCGCTGAGAACCGCCCGCCCGCCGCGACCGCGTCCCGACCCCGGCCTGCCCGCGCAGGCCGGGTTTTGCATGCCTGCGCTTTGCAAAGCGAGTCTGCGGCGCGCGCCCCTGCCGGCCGGCGCCAGACTTTGCAAACAAACCCCCTGCAATCGCCGCGAGTTTGCAGATTTTCCACCCCTTGCGGCCCCGTGGTGCCGATAACATCGTTGCGCACCCACCCCGCGCGCAGGTAACGAAAAACGCAGACGGAGGGAGGAGACCGCCATGCCATACGCCGACATCCACACCCGGTCCATCACCGAGCGCGATGCGTTCTGGATGGAGCAGGCGCAAGCCATCGACTGGGTGCAGCCGCCCTCGAAAGCGCTGTTCGACGATCACGCGCCGCTTTACGAGTGGTTCGTCGACGGACAGGTCAACACCTGTTACAACGCGCTCGACCGCCATGTGCAGGCCGGGCGCGGCGATCAGGTCGCGGTGATCCATGACAGCCCCGTCACCGATACCAGGGCGAAGATCACCTATGCCGAGATGCGCGAGCGCGTGGCGAAACTGGCCGGGGCGCTTGCGGCGCAGGGCGTGGGCATGGGCGACCGGGTGGTGATCTACATGCCGATGGTCCCCGAGGCGCTGGTCGCGATGCTGGCCTGCGCGCGCATCGGGGCGATCCATTCGGTGGTCTTCGGCGGCTTCGCCTCGGCGGAACTGGCCAAGCGGATCGACGACGCCAAGCCCTGCGCGATCATCGCCGCCTCCTGCGGGATCGAACCGGGCCGCGTGGTCCATTACAAGCCGCTGCTGGACGGCGCCATCGACATGGCTGCGCACAAGCCCGATTTCTGCGTGATCTTCCAGCGCCCGCAGGAACGCGCCGCGCTGATCCCGGGCCGCGACCACGACTGGGAGGCGTTCCAGGCCGACGCCGCGCCCGCCGACTGCGTGCCGGTTCCGGGCAACCACCCGGCCTATATCCTCTACACCTCGGGGACCACGGGCCAGCCCAAGGGCGTGGTGCGCGCCACCGCCGGGCATCTGGTCGCGCTCGCCTGGACGATGAAGAACCTCTACAACGTCCACCCCGGCGAGGTGTTCTGGACCGCCTCGGATGTCGGCTGGGTCGTGGGACACAGCTACATCTGCTACGGGCCGCTGATCCACGGCGCCACCACCATCGTGTTCGAGGGCAAGCCCGTCGGCACCCCCGACGCCGGCACCTTCTGGCGCGTGATCGAGGACTACGGCGTCACCTCGTTCTTCACCGCCCCCACCGCGTTCCGTGCCATCAAGCGCGAGGACCCGAAGGGCGAGCTGGTGCGCGAGTATGACCTGTCGTCGCTGCGCGCGCTGTTCATGGCGGGTGAGCGCGCCGATCCCGACACCATCCACTGGGCGCAGGACAAGCTGGGCGTGCCGGTGATCGATCACTGGTGGCAGACCGAAACCGGCTGGGCCATCGCCGGCAACCCGATGGGGCTGGAGCCGCTGCCGGTGAAGGTCGGCAGCCCCTCGGTCCCGATGCCGGGCTACGACGTGCAGATCCTGGACGAAGCCGGCCACCCCCTGCCCGCGGGCGAGCTGGGCGCCATCGCCATCAGGCTGCCGCTGCCGCCGGGCACGCTGCCCACCCTGTGGAACGCCGAAGCGCGGTTCCGCAAGTCGTATCTCGAGCACTTCCCCGGCTATTACGAGACCGGCGACGCCGGCTATCTGGACGAGGACGGCTATGTCTACATCATGGCGCGCACCGACGATGTCATCAACGTCGCCGGCCACCGGCTGTCCACCGGCGGCATGGAAGAGGTGCTGGCCAGCCACCCCGATGTCGGCGAATGCGCGGTGATCGGCGTTGCCGATCCGCTCAAGGGCCAGTTGCCGCTGGGGCTGTTGTGCCTCAACAAGGGCGTCGAGCGCGACCCGGCCGAAGTGGTGGCCGAATGCGTCAAGCTGGTGCGCGACCGGATCGGCCCGGTGGCCGCGTTCCGCCACGCCGCCGTGGTGGACCGGCTGCCCAAGACGCGCTCGGGCAAGATCCTGCGCGCGACGATGGTCAAGATCGCCGATGGCGAAACCCCGCCCGTGCCCGCAACGATCGACGACCCCGCGATCCTGGACGAGATCGCGGCGGCGCTGGAGCCGCTGGGATTTGCCAAGGGGCGCTGATCGCACTGGTCAATGCGGAGGGCGTTGCATATTTTTCGGGAAGTGATTGTCGTGTTTCGTTTCGTGGTATGTGCAGGTATTCATGTCGTTGCAGCTGATTGATCACCCCGGGATGGTGCCCCCCCATGCCGCCCCCCCGGCCCGACGCGCCGGGGTCGTCGCCTGTCCCTTGCGGAGGGCGCGGAGATGAGGCCCCACCCCGACAGCCAGGCCGGCGGGGACCACCAGGCCCACGGCCCGGTGCTGCTGATCGACGATACACCCTCGCTGCGCATGACCTGCGAAGCGATCCTGAAATCCGCCGGCCACCCGGTCATTGCCGCAGCCGACGCCGCCACCGGGCTTGATCTGTTCGCCCGGCATGCGCCCCGCGTCGTGGTGCTGGATCTCATGCTGCCCGACATGGACGGGCTCGAGGTGCTGGCGAAGATGCGCGCCGCCAGCGATGCGGTGGCGGTGATCGTCATCACCGCGAATCGCTCGATCGACCGGGCGGTCGAGGCGATGCGCGCCGGAGCGCACGAGTTCCTGGTCAAGCCCATCGGTCGCGACCAGTTGCTGAACGCGGTCGCCGACGCCTTCGCCGCCATGGACCGGCGGCACCCGCCGCAGCCCGAGCGCCGCAACGCCGCGCCGCAGTCGTTACCCCCCTTCATTGGCCGCTCCGAACCGATGCAGGACGTGTATCGCATGATCCGCTCGGTGGCGCGGTCCACCGCGACGGTGTTCATCACCGGCGAAAGCGGCACCGGCAAGGAGCTTTGCGCCGAAGCCGTGCACCAGCTCTCGCCCCGCAGAAGCGCGGCGTTCATCGCGCTCAATTGCGGCGCGATCCCGGTCGATCTGCTGGAATCCGAGGTCTTCGGCCACCTCAAGGGCGCGTTCACCGGCGCCATCGCCGACAAGCCCGGCGCCGCCGCCGCCGCCGATGGCGGCACGCTGTTTCTGGACGAGGTCTGCGAGATGGATCTGAACCTGCAGACCAAGCTGCTGCGGTTCCTGCAGACCTCGACCATCACGCCGGTCGGTGCAACGCTCCCGCGCAAGGTCGATGTGCGCATCGTCTGCGCCACCAACCGCGACCCGATGGAAGAGGTCCGCGCCGG
>PUOA01000183.1 GCA_003551925.1 Paracoccaceae bacterium | reverse complement strand
TGCAGCCGGACGCGGCGGCGAGACCCCGCTGCAGGACGTGCGCGTGCGCCGGGCAATCAACCACGCCATCGACCGCGAGGGCATCCGCGCGGCCATGATGGGCCCGGGCTCCAATCTCATCAACGCCGCTTGCGCGCCGGTGCAGTTCGGCTGTGCGCAGGATACCGTCGTCACCTATGAATACGACCCCGATCTCGCGCGCGAGCTTCTGGCCGAGGCCGGCTATGCGGACGGCTTCTCGATCCCCTTCTATGCCTATCGCGAAAGACCGATTGCCGAGGCGATCATCGGCGACCTGAACGCCGTGGGCATTGAAGCGCAGATGAACTTCCTTCAGTGGTCTGCGCTGAGTGAGCGAACCCGCGCCGGCGAAACGCCGTTCTGGTTCCAGGCCTGGGGCTCGACCTCGATCGGGGATGTCATCGCCTCGACCGGCCATTGGTTCCGTCACTCGGATGACGATTATGCCCGCGATGACGAGGTCCTCGCCTACATGGAGCAGGGCAACACGATGGATCAGGATGTGCGCATCGAGGCTTACGCCGAAGCGCTGCGCATCATCTCCGAACAGGCCTATATCGTGCCCCTCTTCACCTATGCGCTGACCTACGCCTACAACGATCAACTGCACTTCACTCCGGTGCCGGACGAAGTGCCGCGCTTCTACAACGCGCGCTGGATCGACTGAGCCGATCCGAACCGACGTTGATCATGGACCCCCCGCGGCGCGTCCGCGGGGTGTCTTGTTCGCTCCAGCATCAAGGCTTTGCAGATGCCCCCTGCCTCCGGTTATGCCGCCAGTAATGGTGCGGCGTATGAGCGTTTCATCGGCCGATGGACGGCCAGGCTTGGCCGTGAAATCGCCGCGCGCAGCCTGCCTTCCGCGCCCGGTCCGCTGCTTGATGTCGGTTGCGGCACCGGCAGTCTGAGCGCCGCGCTGGCGGCCATGCATCCGGATCGTGCCATCACCGGGATCGATCCGGCCGTGGCCTATCTCGATTTTGCCCGCGCGAGAGAGGACTGCGCGCAGGTGACCTTTGCATCCGGAGACGCCCAGGCGCTCGACGCAGAGGACCGGAGCTTCGCAGGGGTTTATGCCGCGATTGTTCTGAACTTCCTGGCCGACCCCGCTGCAGCGGCGCGCGAAATGCGCCGCGTGCTCCGCGCCGGGGGGCTTGCCGTCGCGGCGGGTTGGGATTTTCGCGGCGGGCTCGTGTATCAACGGCTGTTATGGGACAGTGCCGCAAGCCTGGACCCGGACGCGGCCGCGCTGCGCGATCGCCTGTTCTCTCACCCGCTCGCCCTGCCTGACGGGCTTGACGCGCTCTGGCGCGAGGCCGGCTTTGTCGACGTCACCCGTGACGAGGTAACGATCCGCATGGATTTCGCGGATTTCGATGATTACTGGCAACCACTGCTTGGCGGACAGGGCCCGGTCGGCGGCTATGTGGCGGGGCTGGAGCCGGATCTGCGGCGTCGCGTGGAAGCAGCGGTGCGCGCCGCTTTCCTGTCGGGCTCACCGGATGGTCCGCGCAGCTTGACCGCTACTGCATGGCTTGTCAGCGGCTCTGCCCCGAACGGAGACGCCCGCCCATGAGCCTGTCCCTGCACCAGCGCATCGGCGTCGATCTCGGCCGCGACATGTCGGTGGAAGCGGCCATTGCCTGGGCAGCAGAGAACGACCTGCACTTCCTCGACATGCAGACCGATCTGCCCCCCAACGCCCTGCATGACATGCCCGCCCGCGCTGGTGCCATTCGCGCCAAGTTGACCGAAACCGGGGTCAGGTTGGGGCTGCACACGCTTTCTGGCGTGAATACTGCCGAGATCTCGCCCCACATGGCCGAGGCAGCCGATGCCTATCTTCGCAGCTACATCGATCTGGCTGCGGCACTCGGTGCCGGTTGGGTGATCGTGCATGCCGGATATCATTTCACCAGCGACCATGCGGAACGTCGTCAGGCCGGGCTGGAGCGGCTGAAACGCGCGAGCGATCATGCGGGCCGGCTTGGTGTGCGGCTGCTGCTGGAGAATCCCAACCCCGAACCGAAGGGGGCCGAGGTGCATTATCTCGCCGCCAATCTGGACGAATGGCTGTGGTATCTTGATCGCCTCGATCCGGCAGTGGTGGGGGCGGCCTTCACCGCCAACCATGCCCATCTGCAGCCCGAGGGCGTGAGCGGCTTTGTCGCGGCAGTTGATTTCGCTCGGGTCGGCGAGGTGCGGCTGGCGGATTGCGTGGGTCCGATCGAGGAGCATCTCCTGCCTGGAGAGGGGACGATGGATTTCGCCGCCATGTTCGCAGCGATCGAAGGGCGCGGCTTCGGCGGCCACTACATGAACCAGTTCGCGACTGCACAAGCGATGCGCGATGCGCGCCCATGGCTGGTAGCACAGGCGGCATGCGCCGGAGTGCCGGTCGCCGCCAGCTGAGCAGGCCTCGGGGCCTTCGCACCGCCATGTCCGATCACCGCCCCGGCGCACGACCCGCAAGGTCTTGTCCACTGCATACGCTGCGCCCCGGAACGCGTCCGATGGGGCCTTGTCCCTGACGCTGAGGTGCCGAAACGGACCCAGACCCGCACACTGCCAACAAAACCCCCGAAACGGAAAGGTCAGCGTTGACAAGGGGGGGCGTCGCGCGCAGTTTCGATCAAAGTGAATGCAATTCAAAATTCACATCATGAAGGAAGGCACCGGCATGACCCACACACCCAGAAGCTACGACCCGCGCAGCTTCGAGCAATTGACCTATCATGATCGGTTGCCTGCGTTTGGCGATGGCAGCGACACCCCCCGCGCCTATCTTGAGCGCTGCCTTGAGGTGATCGCGGAACGCGAGCCTGTTGTTCAGGCCTTTGCCGCGCTCAACGAGAAGGCGGCGCGGGAAGCCGCCGATGCCTCGGCCGAGCGTTGGAAGGCGGGCAAGCCGCTTTCCCTGATCGATGGCATGCCGATCGGTGTGAAGGATCTTCTGGAGACGCGCGATATGCCGACCCAGATGGGATGCGAGGCGTATCGCGGCAATTTTCCGAAGCGTGACAATGCGATGGTCAGCGCATTACGCCAGGCGGGAGCGGTCATTCTGGGCAAGACGGTGACCGCCGAGCTGGGCGGCAGCCATCCCGGACCGACCACCAACCCCTTCGACCCGGCATGCACGCCGGGCGGCTCCTCATCCGGGACCGGGGCCGCGGTGGGCGCGCGCATGATACCTTGCGGTGTGGGCACGCAGGTCGGAGGGTCCATCATCCGCCCGGCCTCGTATTGCGGCAACGTGGCGCTCAAACCGACCCAGGGCGCGCTCAACCGCGGCGAGCGGCAGGGCACCTCGCAGAGCACGCATGGGTTTCAGGCCGGCTCTGTCGAGGACATGTGGCGCGCATCCATCGCCGTGGCGCGGCGGGCCGGTGGCGACCG
>PUOA01000218.1 GCA_003551925.1 Paracoccaceae bacterium | reverse complement strand
ATCATTCGGGATCAATAACCTGCCTTCAGACTGACAATGCCTTCAGACTGACAATGCCTTCAGACTGACAATGCCTTCAGACTGACAATGGCCACCAACAACCGCCATCCTCGACCGCCTGCTGCACCGCGCCAATGTCCTCAACATCAAGGGCCGCAGCTATCGGCTGCGCGACCTCGAGGACGCACTCAAAGGCTGAGCCCACCCCCACAATACCAAACGGCCCGCGGCCTCGGGGGCGCGCGCTCTGATCCGAGACGGTCAGCGCGCCCCCCGGGGCCGCTGCGTTGCGCGACACCTCGCAAAACTGGGTGTCGCCTTGGCTCGTTAATCTGGATGTCGCTTGACACGGGGAAGTCTTCGGCGGTCAAGCCCCGCTCGAGGTGATGATCGGCGGCGGGCTCGATGGCATTCTCACGGTGCGGCGGAATCTGGATGCCTGGCGTGGCGGGTTGCGCGGGGGGCCGGGCGCGGATGCCGGATTCGAGCCGGTGCGCGATACCGATATCGTCTTCTCGTGACGCGACTGGCCACTGCGCCGGAGCGGACGCACCGGCTGATCCCGTCCCTTTTCCCGCGCCTCGACACCTTCGAGACCGTGACCCGGGCCGAGGATCTGGAACCGCTCCTCGAACTCGAGGGATGGACCAATGACAGGCTGGTCGCCTCGCGCCTCAAGCGCCTGGCCCGGGCGGAATGGCGCTATGGGCACGCGAAAACACGGCCCGGCTGGCGGGCTCCTTCGTCGACATCCGCGGTGCGCGGCCTGATCTGCATGACCCGGATCCGGCGATCCATGCCGGGACCCAGACATTCGGGAGATCGGTTCGCAGTGGTCCGAACACAGGGATCGTCCATGACAGCGCGCCAAGCAGGGGCACGAACCGGGTATCGTATCGCCCATCCCGGGTGCTCGATGCGCTTCAGGAGAGGCATTTTCGACTGGTGGTTCCCGAGGCGGGAAAGGTTCACGTCACGCGATTGTAGAAGCGCCTTGATGTTCGTCGGTGTCCCTTGACCCGCCGCGCAGGCCGGTGAGCCTGCCGAAACCGTTCGTGATCGTGCGGCCATTGGCGGCGCAGAACACCTTGGCCAGATCGCCCGGGGTGGTGAGGGTCTGCGGGCGCCCTCACGATGGAACGGGCCGTGGCGCGTGCCGCGGCTGCCTGTGCGTGCGGCCGGTGCCGGCGGGGGCAATCGGCGCAGGGGCAATGGCACTTGACGTCGATGCCACGGACACCGCAGGCTGTCGGAGACTGCGGCCCCCGGACACCCCACCGGCCGCGCGCTTGCGATCGGAGACTCCCATGGCGCCCAGAACCATCGCCTTCTTCCCCGAGGCCGCCTTCGGCCCGGCGCTGAACTCGGTCGGGATTGCGCAGGCGGTGCAGGCCCTGGGCCATCGCGCCGTGTTCCTGTCGGATCCGGGCTTCGTGTCGGTCTACGAGGACTACGGCTTCGAGGCGCACCCCGTGAACCTGTCCGAGCCGATGCCGCCCGAGCAGATGGCGAAGTTCTGGGACGAGTTCATCAACGGCCACATCCCCAATTTCCGCAAGAGCCCGATCGAACAGATCGACACCTACGTCAAGGATTGCTGGGGCGCGATCGTCGACAGCGCGAAATGGGCCGAGAAGGACCTGCCCGGCGTGCTGTCCACGATCCAGCCTGACCTGATCTGCGTGGACAACGTCATCCTGTTTCCCGCGATCAAGCAGCACGGTGTGCCCTGGGTGCGGATCATCTCGTGTTCGGAAAACGAGATCGAGGACCCCGACATCCCGCCGCACCTATCGGGCTGCGGCGCCGAGGACCGCGCCTGCCACGCAGCGTTCCGCGCCCGCTTCGCCGAGATGATCAAGCCCATTCATGACGACTTCAACGCGTTCCTGACCGAGACCGGCGAGGCGCCCTACCCGCTCGGCCAGTTCTGCGAGACCTCGCCGCATCTGAACCTGCTGCTTTATCCCGAGCCGGTGAAGTTCCGCCGCGCCCAGCCGCTGGACCCCGCGCGGTTCCAGTATCTCGAAGGCTGCGTGCGCAAGGAGGCGCCCTATCAGGTCCCGCGCTTCAAGGCGCAGGACGACAAGCCGCTGCTCTATGTCTCGTTCGGATCGCTGGGCGCGGGGGATACCGACCTTCTCAAGCGCATCATCGCCGCCATCGGCACGATGCCCTATCGCGCGCTGGTCAATGTCGGCGACTACAAGGACAGCTATGACAGCGTGCCAGACAACGTGATCATCGACAGCTGGTTCCCGCAGCCCTCGGTGATCCCGCAGGTGGACGCGGTGATCCATCACGGCGGCAACAACTCGTTCACCGAATGCCTCTATTTCGGCAAGCCCGCGATCATCATGCCCTATGTCTGGGACGGCCACGACAACGCCACCCGCGTCGATGAGACCGGCCACGGCTTCAAGATGCCGCGCTACGACTGGACGGATGCCGATCTTGCCGCGAAGATCGACGCCTGCCTGAGCGACACGGCGATGCGCGCGCGGCTTGATGCGACCTCGGCGCATATGCAATCGCAAAGCGGCACCGAGAAGGCTGCGCGCCTGCTCGACGGGCTGCTGCGCGACAGCGCCTGACCCCCCGTGTGAAGGACAACCGAAGGACCACCCATGACCGCGACCCCCCGCATGCACGCTCCGTTGCAGCAGACCGACCTGACCGACTGGGGCGTGATCCCCACCATGATCGAGGGCGAAAGCCGCACCTCGGGCAAGGTGATCCACAAGGGGCCGGAGGGGCAGTCCGAATGCGGGCTGTGGGTGTGCACGCCGGGCACGTGGGAGTGCCATGTCACGCGCGACGAGTTCTGCCATTTCCTCGAAGGGCGCTGCACCTACACCCACGAAAGCGGCGAAGTGATCGAGATCACGCCCGACACCGCCGCCTTCTTCCCGCAGGACTGGCGCGGCACCTGCACGGTGCACGAGACCGTCAGGAAGGTCTACATGATCCGCTGACCCGTTCCGGAACAGGCACTGCGCGATGACCGATTTCCGCCCCGACCGTCCGCTTTTGTTCATGGCGGGCGCCTACCACCCCGCCACGGGCACGCCGGTCGATGTGACCGACCCTGCAACGCTCGCGCGGGTGGGCGTGCGTGCCGTGACCACGCCCGCCGAGATCGAGGCCGCGCTCGACGCCGCCACCGCCGCACAGGGGGCCTGGGCCGCGCTCGACGCCAAGTCGCGCGCCACCGCGCTGCACCGCGTGGCCAGCCGGATCGAGTCCACCGACATGCGCCCCTGCGCCGAGCTTCTGACGCGCGAGATGGGCAAGCCATACCCCGAATCGATCGGCGAGCTCGCCAACTGCGCCGGCGCGCTGCGCTACTTCGCCGAGATGGCGCGCGACGATGCCGGCAAGGTGGCGGGCACCACGCAGGCGGGCTCGTTCCAGTATGCGGCCTATGCACCACTGGGCGTGTCCGTGCATGTGATGCCGTTCAACTTTCCGATCCTGCTGATGTGCTGGACGGTCGCGGCGTCGCTCGCTGCCGGCAACGCCTGCATCATCAAGCCCGCGCCCGCGACCACGCTGTCGACGCTGCGCTTCATGGAGATGTTCGCCGACCTGCCCCCCGGCCTGATCGCCTGCCTGCCGGGCGGGGGCGAGACCGCGCAGGCGCTCATCGGGTCACCGCGCACCCATGCGGTGGCCTTCACCGGCTCGGTGCCCACCGCGCGGGCGGTCGCCATGGCCGCCGCGGGCGCGCTCAAGCCCGCGGTGATCGAGGCCGGTGGCTCGGACCCGCTGATCGTCACCGACAGCGCCGATCTGGACGTGGCCGCCGCGGGGTCGGTGACGGCGGCGTTCCACATGTCCGGGCAGGTCTGCACCGCCGCCGAGCGGTTCTTCGTGGTGGACGCGGTCCACGACGCCTTCGTGCACGCCTTCGCCGCCGAGACCCGGCGCCTGCGCATCGGCCACGGGCTGGGCAAGGCCGAGATCGGGCCGCTGGTGTCGCAAGCCGCGCGCGACAAGGTGGTCCGGCTGGTCGATGACGCCCGCGCGCGCGGCGCCACGGTGGTGACCGGCGGGCGCATCCCCCCCGACCAGCCCGTCGGCTGGTTCTACGAGCCCACGATCCTGACCGGCTGCACCCCCGACATGGCGATCCTGAACGAGGAATGCTTCGGCCCCGTGGCCGCCATCACCCGCGTGCGCGACCTGAACGAGGCCATCGCACGCGCCAACGACAGCCCGTTCGGGCTGGGCGCGTCGCTGTTCACCGCCGCGCTGGCCGACGCGCATGAGGCCGCGCAGCGGCTCGAGGCCGGGATGGTCTGGATCAACAATCCGATGATCGACAACGACGCGCTGCCCTTCGGCGGCTGGAAGCAGTCCGGGCTCGGGCGGTCGCTGTCGCGGCTGGGGCTCGATGCGTTCCGCCGCTCGAAGATGGTCATCATTGACCACAAGCCGGTGCGGCAGGACTGGTGGTATCCCTACCCGGACGACTGGTTTTTCGACGAAGGTGGCCGCACGCATGCGTGAAGCGGCGCCTGACCCGCAGGAGCGTCAAAGCCGCAGGTTGCGGGCAAGCTGAACGGCATCCTCCGAAAGGATCATGACGTGATCGCGCATTTCCGTCGCCGCCGCTTCGGCGCTGCGGGTGGCGAGAGCGGTTGCTATCTTCCGGTGCTCGGACTGGCTGTCCTTGCACCGGCCGGGATGGAAGGTGATGTGGCGCCGATAGGGGGAAAGCCGCCGATCGGCAAGGCGCAGCTGGTCGACGAGCGCGCTGTTGTTCGATCCGTCCCAGATGGCGCCGTGAAACCGGCGATTGACCTCGAAATAGCTTTCTGCGGTGCCGTTCGCGGCTTCGTGTTCGCAAAGTGCGTGCATACGGGCGATTTCGGCAAGCTGGTCTTCGCTGGCGCGCGCGCAACTCAATCGCGCGGCGAAGGCTTCCAGTTCCGCCACCACCTCGAACAGTTCGACAAGGTCCGTGATCGTCGGACGTGCAACCGACGCACCGGCGCGCGGCCGGATCGTGACCAACCCCGATGAGGCCAGCTTGCGAAGGGCTTCGCGCACCGGGGTCCTTGAGGCAGACAGCCGCTCGGCAAGCTCCTCTTCATCCAGCCGGTCCCCCGGCAGCAGCCGCCCTTCGACGATATCGGCCTCGATCCGTGCCTCGATTCGTTCTGCGAGGGTGGTGCCGGCCATGCTTTCGGGATCGGTTCGCAACATGCACTTTTCCTGATCACTTCATCTCCGCTTCCGCTTTTTTCCATCCAAATGCAAACGGAATCGATATCGTGTTGTATACACAGACGACTTGTGATGGCATCTATCGTATACAAAGCGCAGAAAGTCGAAAGGCACGAACATGGACCTCAAGCTCGCGGGCAAGACGGTGCTCATCACGGGGGCGTCGCAGGGAATAGGGGAAGGGCTGGCGCATGCCTTCGCGCGGGAAGGGGCCAGCTTGCGCCTGACAGCGCGCCGCAGCGACTTGCTGGACGCGCTCGCCGTTGGCCTGCGCAAGGATCACGGGGTCGACGCAAGGACGTATCCGCTCGACCTTGCAGCACCCGGCGCTGCGGACCAGCTTGCGGCGCAAGTCGGCGATGTCGATATTCTTGTCAACAACGCCGGGGTCATCCCCGGGGGGAACCTGAGCGCGATCGACGAAGCCGCCTGGCGTGCCGGGTGGGAGCTCAAGGTCCTGGGCTATATCAATCTGTGCCGCGCCTATTACGCCCGGATGAAGGTGCGCGGCGGCGGGGTCATCATCAACAATATCGGCAACGCCGGCGAGAAGCTGGACGCCGACTACATCGCCGGCAGCACCGGCAATGCAAGCCTGATGGCGTTCACCCGGGCGCTGGGCGGGCCGTCGCTGGACGACGGCATCAGGGTTGTCGGAGTCAATCCCGGTCCCGTCGACACGCCGCGGATCTACAAGCTGCTGCGGACGCGCGCGCAGGACTGGTTCGGCGATGAAAGCCGCTGGGAAGAGCTGCGCGACAGATACCCGCTGAAACGCCCCGCCAAGGTGGCAGAGATCACCGACGCCATCGTGTTTCTGGCGTCCGAGCGCTCCGGCTACACCAGCGGGACCATCCTGACGATCGACGGCGGGATCGCCTCCCGCTCGTCGATCATCTGAACAACAGGCCGCCCAGAAGCCTGACACTGAATGAAGATCCATCACAGAGAGGAAGAAGCGATGAAAAGACTAGGATACGCGTTCGGCGCGGCGCTCGCCGTTGCCGCGGGCGGTGCAGCCGCCGACACCTTCCCCGACGGTCCGATCACCTGGGTCGTGAACTGGCCTGCCGGGGGTGGGCAGGACACCACCAGCCGCCTGATGGCAACGCGCCTGTCCGATGTGCTCGGCGTACCGATCGTGATCGAAAACTACGAAGGTGCCGGTGGCCTGGTGGGAATGCGCGCACTCGCCGCGTCCGAGCCCGACGGATACACGATCGGCATGCTCGGGACGTCAAGCATCATCCAGCAATACACGATGGACGAGCCTGTGATGATGGACGACCTGACCGTCCTGTCGTTGTTCGGCCCCGATCCGGCAGCGCTGAGCGTGCATGCCGACACTCCGTTTGAATCGCTCGAAGATTTCGTGTCCGCCGCGCGCGAGGCACCGGGATCAGTGCCGAACGGCAATGACCCGCCGGGCGGCGCGTCCTACATCGCGGCGACGATCCTTGAAACCGAACTCGGCATCGAGCTGAACAAGATCCCGTATGGTGGCTTCGCTCCGACCGTGACCGCGCTGCTCGGCGGCGAGGTATCCAGCGCCACCGTCCCGATCCCGCAAGTGATCGAGCACCATGCGTCGGGAGCGGTTCGGATTCTCGGTGTGATGGCGGATCAGCGCCACTTCCTCGCCCCCGAGGTTCCCACCTTCGCCGAGCAGGGCTTCGACGTCATCGCAGGCGATTTCCGCGCCGTGGTCGGCCCGGCGGGGATCCCCGAGGAGCGCGCAGCGATCCTGTCCGAGGCGCTGGTGAGTGTCCTGTCCTCGGACGACTTCGTCGAGGCCGCCAATGCGGCAGGCTACATGATCGACCCGTTCGGCGCGGAAGAGGCGCAAGCGCGCATCGTCGCGTTCGACACCGCTGTTTACCCCGTGCTCGAGGGCGCCGGTCTTGTCACCAACCCCCGCTGATCCAGAGGCCCGGCGCGCGGCGTTTGCCGATCTCGCGTCGGGCATCATGTTTGTCGCGCTGGCGGCGGGACTCGCGGTTGCCCACATCGCGCAGGGCGGCCGCTTGCACGCCGATTTCGGCGCCGAGCCCGGACCGGCCTTGTTGCCCCGGATCCTGCTGGCGGTGTTGGGCGTCGCGGGGGTGCTTCTGATCCTGCGCAGCGCGATCATCCTGCGCCGGTCCGGCGCGGACGGACGCCCGCAGCAGGCCCGGACCGCAGCCGTGCAGACCGACGGCAGGGACGATCTGGTGCAGGTTTTCCTCGTGCTGGCGCTGCTTGCGTTGTTTCAGCCGGTTCGCGCGGCGATCGGCGCAGCGGCGGCGCTGTGTGTTCTGGGTGCGGCGCTGGCCATTCTGGCGGCACGGGGCGAAGCGCGCTCGGGCGAAGCGCGCTCGGGCGAAGCGCGCTCAGGGGTCCGCGCCTGGGCGCGTCCGGCGGTCGAGGGCGCGCTGATCGCGCTGGCGCTCTTTGCGGTGTTCCGCTTTGTGCTCGGGGTCCCGCTCCGATGACCGATCTGATGACGGGCCTTGCCGCCGCAGCGACCGATCCGACACTGCTGATGCTGTCGTTCATCGGGGTCATGCTGGGACTGGTCTTCGGTGCATTGCCGGGGATCAGTTCGACAATGGCGCTGGCGGTGCTCCTGCCCTTCACCTACGGGATGGAAACGCCTGCCGCGATGATGCTGATGCTGGGTGTGTTCTTCGCCAGCGTCTATGCGGGATCGATCTCGGCAATCCTGCTGCGGATCCCCGGCACCCCGGGCGCGATGATCACGCTCATTGACGGCAACGCCATGGCCAAGCAGGGCCGGGCGGGCGAGGCAATGGCCTTCGCGCTGGTTGCGTCGTTGTTCGGAGGCGTGATCGGCTGGATCATCATGGTCACGCTGGCTCCGGTCATCGCGACCTATGCGCTGCGGTTCGGCTCGCCCGAATACGCGGCGGTGGTGTTCTTCGGGCTGGTGCTGGTCGCATATGCGTCGTCGGGAGACACGCTTCGGGGTCTGGCGGCGGGGGCCATCGGGCTGCTGATCGGGGTTGTCGGGCGCGACCGGATCACCGACGTTCCGCGCTTCACCTTCGGCACAGCGGAATTGCAGGCCGGGATCGATTTCATTCCGCTGGTCATCGGCATCTTCGGCATCGCCGAGGTGCTGTCGCTGCTGGCGCGTCGGCGCGCCGACGCCGTCGCAGGCGTGCCGACGATGGGCCAGCGCAGTTGGCCCGGCTGGCGCGCGCTGGTTCCGGAAATCCCCACGGCGCTGCGCAGCTCCGGCATCGGCGCTTTCGTGGGCGCGATCCCGGCGGCAGGGTCGGCGGTCGCCGTTGCCCTGGCCTATTCGATCGAAAAGCGACTGTCGAAACACCCCCAGAGGTTCGGGACCGGAACGCCCAAAGGGGTTGTCGCGCCCGAGGCGGCCAACAATGCCTGTGTTGGCGGCTCGCTCATCCCGATGATGACGCTTGGCATTCCCGGCGACAGCATCACCGCCGTGCTGATCGCGGTGCTGCTGCTGCACGGGCTGCGCCCGGGTCCGGGGCTGTTCGAAAGCCAGCCCGAGCTGATCGTGACCATCTACGCCGCGATTTTCATCGCCATCATCTTCACCGGGCTCCTTGCCGCCACGGTCGGCCTGCCGCTGTTTCGTCGGGTGCTTGCGCTTCCGCAGCGGGTGCTGCTGACCGGCGTGTTGCTGCTGTGCCTGCTGGGCGCCTTCGCAGTGCGCAATTCGATCTTCGACGTGTGGCTGGCCGTGTTCTTTGGCGGCGTGGGATTCGTCTTCATGCGTCTCGGGATCCCTGTGCTGCCGCTTGCCTTCGGCGCGATCCTGGGCCCCATCCTTGAAGAGAACCTGCGGCGAACCTTGCTGATCCACCGCGACTGGATGGTGTTCGTGGAGCGCCCGATATCGCTCACGCTGATCATCATTTCCTTCATTGTCCTTCTGGGGCCACCCCTTGCCACCATGCTGACGCGCGCAGCGCAGAGGAAGACGCCATGACCGCTGAACGCCACCGGATCGGGTTGATCGTCCCATCGTCGAACACCGTGGTCGAAGATGTCTGGACACGCTTCGCCCCATCCATGCCGCGGCTGGGCTGCCATTTCGCGCGGATCTCGGTCACGGCGATCGGGCAGGATGCCGCGACGGCGGCGCAATTCGAACGCGACAAGCTTCTCGCTGCCGCTGACTTGCTGGCCGAACTCGGGCCTGATCGGATCATCTGGGCGGGAACCGCTGCGGCCTGGATCGGTTTCGACCACGATCGCGCGTTGTGCGCGCAGATCACCGCGCGAACGGGGGTGCCGGCCACCACCTCGCTGCTGGAGCTGAATGCGGCCCTCGCGGCGCGCGGCGCCTCGAGGATCGCGCTGATCACCCCATATCGCGCCGATACCGAAGCCGCGATCATTGCCAATTACGAAGCGTCGGGGATTGCAGTGGTTGCACGGCGCAGGCTGGACCTGACCGTGAACACGGATTTCGCCGCCGTCACGCCCGAAACCCTTGCCCGGCTGGCGGAGGAGGCATCCGCATCGCAAGCAGATGCGATCCTTTTCGTCTGCACGAATCTCAGGGGTGCGGACGCCATGGCTTGTGTGTCTTCGGAGACACGAGAGAAGATCATCGACTCGGTCGTCGTGACCTATGCCTGCGCATCATCGCGCGGAGAGGCGTGTCCGCTTGATGCCGCCGGCTCGGGTGATGGTGATGTCATCGCCATCGATGGCAGTGAGCGGGGACCGTGGCGCCAGTGATGAGGGGCGATCCGAAATGATCCGGGGGATCATTTCAGCCCCGGATGCGGAAGCGCGGCGCACGTTGCCCGTCGAATGCTGCGCGGCGAACGCAACACGGGCGAGCGTGCGCGCAAGCTGGCGCGACTGCCTCGACCCGGTCGGGGATCACGCGCGCACAGCCTGCGCCAGGACCCCGGCGCCCTGGCGCACCGGATCGGCGGCCGGCAGGCCGGTTGCGTCTTCGGTGGCGCGCAGGGCGGCGTGGGCCTCGGCCTGCGACAGGCGGGCGGTGTTCAGGGCGACGCCCACCACACTGGCCGCGGTCAGGGCTCCGGCTGCGCGGGCCACGGACTCGTTCAGGGCGATGACATCGCGCAGGGGCGGGATGCGCACGCCGGGCAGTTCGTCCAGCGTTTCCATCCCCGCGCGATGGCACAGGATCATGTGCGTGCACGCGCTCCCGCGCATCAGCGGCAGGGTCGCCGTGCTGCCCGGATGCAGGAGCGAGCCCTGCCCCTCCACCACCACGATGTCATGCGCGGCGGCCTCCAGCACCATCCGCTCCACCGCGCCGCCGGCATGATCCACGCGGATCGCATCGAGCGGGATGCCGCGCCCGGTGATGGCGATGCCGGTCTGCCCGGTCGCCAGGAACGCCGCATCCTGCCCCATCGCCTGCAGGCTGCGGGTCAGTTCCAGCCCCGCGGTCATCTTGCCCACCGCCATGTCGGTGCCCACCATCAGCACGCGGGTATTGCCCAACGCCGCCGCGCGCGCCATGCCGATGGGGGGCGGGCCGCCCTGCGCCTCGCGCAGGTCCCAGACCCATTGCCCCGCCCGCAGCCGGTCCGCGAAGCGCGGGCGCAGCAGGTCGTGCATCCCGTTGACCAGCGACATGCCGCTGTCGATCGCCGCGTCGAGCACCGCGACCCAGCTTTCGGGCAGCCGCCCGCCCGAGGGCGCCGTGCCCAGCACCAGCACCTCGGCGCCGCGCGCGCGCGCCTGCTCGAGCGTGGCCACCACCGGCGCTTCGCTGTCGAGCGCGCAGAGCTCGCGCAGCGGGCGCCCGGCCTGGGTGCTGTCGATCACCGCGGCGACGGGGTTGGTGCCATAGCGCAGGATGCCCTCAGCCATCTTGGCGTTCAGGCTGCCCAGCGTGGCCTCGGCGAAAAGCGCGATGGGCTGGTGCGGCTCAAGCATTCAGGGCTCCTCCGTGGCCGGGCCGGTCGGCGGGCAGCGTGACGCCGCCCTCGAACGGCGCGCCGCTGGCCGGGTCCGGGTCCAGGTTCAGATGCGAGTCGAGGTCGATGAAATCGAAGAGCGCCGACAGCGACGCCCCGGCCGCGATGGAGACCGAGCTTTCCCCCATGCAGCCGATCATCGTCTTCAACCCATGCGCGCGGGCGGTGGCGACGATGCGCAGCGCCTCGGTCACGCCGCCGCATTTCATCAGCTTCAGGTTCACCCCGTCCACGCAGTGGGCGAAACCGGGGATGTCGCTGGAAAAGCAGCACGATTCGTCCACGAAGATCGGCAAGGGGCGGTTCTTGAACAGCGCGGGCAACGCGTCCTCGGCGCCCCGGGCCAGGGGTTGTTCGACGTATTCCACCCCGCGCGCGGCCAGCCAGCCCATCATCGCGCGCGCCTGATCCGGCGACCAGCCGCCGTTCGCGTCCACCCGCAGCACCGCGCCGCTGCCCGCCGCGGCTTCGTGCGCGGCGGCGAAAATTGCCTTGTCGGCCTCGGTCCCCTCGGGGCTGCCCAGCTTCACCTTCAGCGCCCGCGCGCCCCGCGCCAGCAGCAGCGGCACGCGCGCGCGCACCACCTCGGGCGGGTTGATGCCCACGGTGAGCGATGAGACCACGCCCCGCCGCGCCAGCCCCAGCAACCGAAACAGCGGCAACCCCGCCTGCCTGGCGCGCAGATCCCACAGCGCCATGTCCAACGCCGCCAGCGCGCACGCGCCCACCCCGGCGGCGCGGGCGGCGGCCCAGATGTCGTGGATCGCGCCCTCCGGCCCGTCGCCGCAGAACGCCGCGAGTTGCGCCTGCCCATCGGCCACCGTGGCCGCGCCCTCGGCGGCGCCCGGGGCCATCTCGCCCCAGCCGGTGTGCGCGCCGTCGGTGAGCGACACGAAGAGGTTCTCGCCCCCCTCATACACCCCGCGCGCGATCCGCAGCGGGAAGCGTTTCTTCAGGTAGCGGGTATGGAACGCGATCTTCATGCGACCCCTTTCAGAAAGGCGGTGAGGTTCGCGCCCAGCGCGTCCGACACGTAGCCGCCCTCCTGCACCAGCACCAGCGGCATGTCGAGCGCGGCGATCTGACCGGCGATGGCGTGGAAGCCTTCGGTCGTCACCGCCAGCCCCCTGAACGGGTCGTCCACATGCGCGTCCAGCCCCAGCGCCACCACCACCGCATCGGCGCCGAACGCCCGGATACGCGCGAGGGCGATCTTCAGCGCCTCCAGATAGCCCGCGTCGTCGGTCCCGCGCGGCAGCGGCAGGTTCAGGTTGCAGCCCGTCCCACGCCCCGCGCCGCGTTCCTGCGCGCCGCCCCAGAAGAACGGATAGAACCGGTCCGGGTCGGCGTGGAGCGAGAGCGTCAGCACATCGTCACGGGCGTAGAAGATGCCCTGTGTGCCGTTGCCGTGATGCACGTCGATGTCCAGGATCGCCGGGCGAAACCCCTTTGCGCGCAGGCGCTCGGCGGCGATGGCGGAATTGTTCAGAAAGCAGAACCCCCCGGCCAGGTCGGCGAAGGCATGGTGGCCCGGCGGGCGCGCGAGCACATAGACCGCGCGCGCTCCGCCCGCGACCAGATCGCTGCCGGTGATGGCCGATTGCGCCGACCAGTAGGCCGCCGTCCAGGTCCCCGCACCGATGGGGCAGGCCGTGTCGGCCTGGTGATACCCCGCCTGCCCCACCGCGGATTTCGGGTAGTTGTCCGCGCGCGTGGCGGGGTGGATGTTGGGAATCACCTCGGGGCCTGCATCGGGGATGCGCTGCCAGCGGGTGTGGATGGTCTGCAGGAAATGCAGGTATTCGGCGCTGTGCACCGCGGCGATGGGGCCAAGGCCCGCGTCCTGCGGCGCCGCGACGGCGCATCCCGCCGCCTGCGCCCCGGCCAGCAGCCGGGTGATCCGCTCGGGCGCCTCGGGGCTGGGCCAGGTGCGGCCATTGGCCATGAAATGCTGCGGGTCGTGCAGACGCTGGCGGTCGTCGAAGATGGCTTTCATCCGGCCCTCCGGATCAGGGTTTCGGTCGCCTCGGGGGCAAGGCGCAGTTCGTGTTGTGCCTCTGCCGGGGTGAAGCCGAGGCGCGCGTAGAATGCCAGCGCGTCGTGGCTGTGGGGATAGGCCGCCAGCCGCAGCCAGGTGGCGCCCCATCGCGCGCGCCCCGCCGCCGCCACCTGCGCCAGAAGCCGCGCCCCCAGCCCCCGCCCGCGCACCCCCCGCGCCACCCACAGGTCGGACACATAGACCCCCGCCGCCCCGCGCACGGTCGAGAACGTCGGGCTGTAGAGCGCCGCGCCGACCGTTTCGGCGTCCCGCAACGCCAGCAAGCCGCAGGCGGCGACCATTGGTCCCAGCACCGCGCGCGCCAGCGCGGCGCGGTCGGTCGCATACTCCTCGGCGATATCCGCACTGAGCGCGCGCAGCGCGTCGTCCAGCCGCGCCAGCCCGGCCGCATCCGTCACTTGTGTGAACACGACCTCAGCCGGCATTGATCGCGTCCGCCCCCTTCAGCCGCAGCGTGTCGCGCACCTGATCGGGGGTCATCACCACCCGGCCCAGCCGCTCGACGATCTCGCGGATCTTCACCACCTGCTCGGCGTTCGAGCGCGCAAGCTGGCCGCGCGCGATGGTCAGGCTGTCCTCCAGCCCCACGCGCACATGCCCGCCCATGGCCGCCGCCATGGTGATCAGCGGCATCTGGAACCGCCCCGCCGCCAGCACGGAAAACAGGTAGTCATCCCCGAACAGCTTGTCGGCGATCCGCACCATGTGGGTCAGGTTCTCCGGGTCCGGCCCCATGCCGCCCAGCACGCCGAACACGAACTGGATGAAGTAGGGCGGCCGGATCACGCCACGATCGGCAAAGTGGCGCAGCATGTAGAGATGGCTCAGATCGTAGCACTCGAACTCGAACCGCGCGCCGCGGTCGGTGCCAAGGCTTGTGAGGATGCGCAGGATGTCGCGCGGGGTGTTCTTGAACACCAGATCGTCGCTGGCCTCCAGAAACGGGCGCTCCCAGTCATGGTGCCAGGCGCGGTCGCGCGCCAGCATGGGGTAGAGCGCGAAATTCATCGTGCCCATGTTCAGCGACGCCATTTCCGGCGCCACCGCCAAGGGCGCGGCGAGGCGCTCGTCCAGCGTCATCACCGCGCTGCCCCCCGTGGACAGGTTCAGCACCGCATCGCAGCCGCCCGCAAGGTCCGGCACGAAGCCCGCGAAATGCTCGGGCCGGGCCGAGGGCCGCCCGGTGTCGGGGTCGCGCGCGTGCAGGTGCAGGATCGCAGCGCCCGCCTGCGCGGCCTCGAGCCCCTGCGCGGCGATGTCGGCGCCCGTCACCGGCAGGTGCGACGACATGCTGGGCGTATGGATCGAGCCCGTCAGCGCGCAGGTGATGATGATGCCCGTCATCGCGCCCTCACGCCATCTCGGCCAGGGCCAGTTCGTCGACCAGCCGGGTGAGGGCCGCGTCGAGGCTGTCGATGATCTCGTCGAGATGCCCGTCGTGGACGATCAGCGGCGGGCAGACCATGATGTGATCGCCCGCCACCCCGTCACGCGTGCGGCGCGAATAGACGATCAGGCCGAGGTCATGGGCGATGTCCACCAGCCGCTGATGCGCGTTCAGATGCGCGGGCAGCGGCGCCTTGGTCACCGGGTCGGCCATCAGCTCGAACGCCAGCAACAGCCCCTTGCCGCGAACGTCGCCGATGATCGGATGCCGCGCCTGCAACGCTTCCAGCCGCGCCTTCAGCGCCGCGCCCATCGCGGCGGCATTGGCCACCAGCCCCTGCCGCGCGATCTCGTCGATCACGGCGGCGCCGGCCGCGCAGGCCAGCGGGT
>PUOA01000127.1 GCA_003551925.1 Paracoccaceae bacterium | reverse complement strand
TGAGGTCGTCACCGCCGAGGAACTGGGCGGCGCGCTGACCCATACGCGCAAGTCCAGCGTCGCCGACGCGGCCTTCGAAAACGATGTCGAGGCGCTGATCGAGGTGCGCCGCCTGGTGGACCTGCTGCCGCTCAACAACCGCGACGGGGTGCCGCGCCGGCCGTTCTTCGACGATCCCGACCGCGTGGAGCCCAGCCTCGACACGCTGATCCCCGACAACCCCAACGCGCCCTACGACATGAAGGAGCTGATCCACAAGGTCGCCGACGAGGGCGATTTCTACGAGATCCAGCCCGAATTCGCGCGCAACATCATCACCGGGTTCATCCGGCTCGAAGGGCGCAGCGTCGGCGTGGTGGCGAACCAGCCGATGGTGCTGGCCGGGTGTCTGGACATCGACAGCGCGCGCAAGGCAGCCCGCTTCGTGCGTTTCTGCGACGCGTTCGAGATCCCGATCCTGACCTTCGTGGACGTGCCCGGCTTCCTGCCCGGCACCGCGCAGGAATATGACGGAATCATCAAGCACGGCGCCAAGCTGCTCTTCGCCTATGGCGAGGCGACGGTGCCCAAGGTCACGGTAATCACCCGCAAGGCCTATGGCGGGGCTTATGTGGTGATGGCCTCGAAGCACCTGCAGGGCGATTTCAACTACGCCTGGCCCACCTCCGAAGTCGCGGTGATGGGCGCCAGGGGCGCGGTCGAGATCCTCTATCGCTCGGAACTCGGCGACGCCGACAAGATCGCCGGCCGCACGAAGGATTACGAGGACCGCTTCGCCAACCCCTTCGTCGCCGCCGAAAAGGGCTTCATCGACGAGGTGATCATGCCCCAGTCGACCCGGCGCCGGGTGTGCCGGGCCTTCGCGTCATTGCGCAACAAGAAGACCAGCACGCCGTGGAAGAAGCACGACAACATCCCGCTGTGATGGCTGCGCTCCGACCCCTGGGTGTGACTGCCCTGCTGGCCGCGGCTGTCCCGGCCGGGATCTGCGGCTTCGCCTGGGCCGGGGACGCAGCGCGCATCCTGCCTTCTGGTGGGGAGGCGCTGGTGCATGACGCGCTGGCCGATGACGACGCCGCGGTGCTGCGGCTGCGCTACGTGGTGGACGGCTTGGGCGCGGGCTACGGCAACGACGCGGAGGCGGTGCTTGCCGACATGGCGTGGCTCTGCGCCCGGGACGCCCCGGCGCGCCTTGCCGAGCTTGCCCCCGACTGGTCCGAGGTCGTCATCACCCTGATGGCCGAGCCCGTGCCCTTCGGCGAAACGCGCCCCGATGTGGTGCAGATGTTCGACGCCTTCACGGTCGAGGACGGCGCGTGCAGCTGGAGCGGCGCGTGATGCCGCGCCCAGTCTTGCACGCCCTCGCGCGCCATGATGCAGCGAAGTCACACGCGCCCGCGCCGCATCGAAGCCTATGGAATGCGCCTCCGAACTGCGGTAACGTCACGCGGGGTGCTCTTGCGGGCGCCTGTCATAACCCAGCAACCGGGGGGGCTCGCAGAACCGCCCCCTCAGCGGAACATGAGAGCAGGAGACTTACATGTCCAAGATCACCGTCGCAGCCGTGTTCGTCGCGACCGTGGCGCTCGGCGCGTGCGCCAAGCATCACACGCCCGAGCCGATGCCCGAGCCGATGCCCGAACCCATTTACGTCGAGCCCACCGGCGGCAAGCACCGCTAAGGGCGTCTCGGGGCGGGGGTGTTCCCCCGTCCCGGCCTGCCGCTCTGGCTTCGGCGGCGCGTCCCCGCAGGGGGCGCCATGCTGAAACATCGCGGCTTTCCCGGGCGCTTGCCCGGCACCGACCACCAGTTCGTGATCCGGCGCGCCAACAAGGACGGCGCCACGCGGATCATCGCGCGCCAACGCTACGCCGACCGGCGCCCGGCCGATCGCCGCGCCGATATCGGCTTCCTTGCCGCGCTGATCGAGCATTTCGGGGACGAGCCCTTCGAGCGCGGTAACCTTGATGCCGGGCGGCTGTCGTGGCTCTTCGGGCGCGAGGTGCTGCCCGCCGACGACCCCTTCGACCCGCAATGCTATGCGGCCCGGCTGCGCGTCGACCTGCGCGCCGCGCGTGCGAGCTTCCCCGAGCTCTTCGACGGTTCGGAGGAGGCATGACCCCGCTGCGCGCCCCGGCCGCGCCGTGCGTCGGCGCATTTTTCGTGCATCCGCAGCGCAATGGCGCTATTCTCGCGCCACAAGAATGCACGCAAAGAGGCAGAGCAGAACCATGCGCAAGACGATTTCAGGCGCCGCGCTCGCGGCGGCACTGGGGCTGTCCGGCTGCGGCCAGACCCCGGTGGAGCAGGGAGCGCTCGGCGGCGTTGCCGGGGCAGGGCTTGTTGCCGTGGCCGGGGGCGATCCGCTCCTCGGCGCCGCGGTGGGCGCGGCGGGCAGCATCGCCTTCTGCTACGTCTATCCCGAACGCTGTTTCTGAGCGCGGTCGGGCGGCCCCGCGCCGCCCCGCGCCCCGCATCACGATTTCCGGTCCCCGGCAGGCCCAGCGCCTGCCGGGGCCGCACGCGTGCGCGCGTGCCGCACCATCCCTCTGGAGCCAAGCTGCATGTTCACCAAGATCCTGATCGCCAACCGCGGCGAAATCGCCTGCCGCGTCATCAAGACCGCCCGCAAGATGGGTATCAGGACCGTGGCGGTCTATTCCGACGCCGACCGCCACGCGCTGCATGTGCGCATGGCCGACGAGGCGGTGCATATCGGCCCGGCGCCGGCGAACCAGTCCTATATCGTGATCGACCGCATCCTGGGCGCGATTCGCCAGACCGGCGCCGAGGCGGTGCATCCCGGCTACGGCTTCCTGAGCGAAAACAAGGCGTTCGCCGAAGCGCTGGCCGCCGAGGGCGTGGCCTTCATCGGCCCGCCCGCCTCGGCCATCGAGGCGATGGGCGACAAGATCACCTCGAAGAAGCTGGCGGCCGAGGCGGGCGTGAGCACCGTTCCGGGCTACATGGGCCTGATCGCCGACGCCGACGAGGCGGTGAAGATCGCCGGCGAAATCGGCTATCCGGTGATGATCAAGGCCAGCGCCGGGGGCGGCGGCAAGGGGATGCGGATCGCCTGGACCGACGACGAGGCGCGCGAGGGGTTCCAGTCCTCGAAGAACGAGGCGGCGGCGAGCTTCGGCGATGACCGCATCTTCATCGAGAAATTCGTCACCCAGCCGCGGCACATCGAGATCCAGGTTCTCGCCGACGGCCACGGCAACGCGGTCTACCTGCACGAGCGCGAATGCTCGATCCAGCGCCGCAACCAGAAGGTCATCGAAGAGGCGCCCTCGCCGTTTCTGGACGAGGCCACGCGCCGCGCCATGGGTGAGCAGGCGGTCGCGCTGGCGCAGGCGGTGGGTTACACCAGCGCGGGCACGGTCGAGTTCATCGTCGACGGCGAGCGCAATTTCTATTTCCTTGAAATGAACACCC
>PUOA01000119.1 GCA_003551925.1 Paracoccaceae bacterium | reverse complement strand
CACGGAGGCGTGATCGCCGGTCTCTATCGCCGGTCTCGATCGCCGGTCTCTATCGCCGGTCTCTATCGCCGGTCTCTGCGGGTTCTCGCCCCCCCCGCGCCCGGAAGCAAGACGCGAGGCGAGGCGGGCGAGGCGCGACTCAGGCCCCTGCCCCTTACAGCGCGGTGCGCGAGGGGTGCATGCTGTCAAGCCGCAGCCGCGTTTCATAGGCGCGCGAGATATGATCCTTGAGCCTTTGATAGGCGGTATCGCCGTCGCCGGCGGCGATGGCCTCGACGATGGCGGAATGCTCGGCCACGGTCTCGGCGGGGCGCCCTTCGGCCGCGATCGAGGTGCTGGCCAGAAGCGCCATCGAGCGGTGCACGAGATCGAGCTGCTGGACGAGATAGCGGTTGTGCGAGGCCAGGTGGATCTGCTTGTGAAAGCGGCGGTTGGCGCGGCTCATCGCCTCGGGGTCGTTCAGCAGCGCGCCGTCGTCCTCGATCATGCGGCGCAGGATGCGGATTTCCTCGGCGGTGGCGTGACGCGCCGCCAGCCGCGCGGCCAGCCCTTCGAGTTCGGCGCGGACCACGTAAAGTTCGGCCAGCTGGTTGTGATCGAGCGACGCGACGATCAGCGACCGACCGTCACGGGTCAGCAGCGATTGCGTCTCCAGCCGCTGCAGCGCCTCGCGGATCGGGGTGCGCGAGACGCCGAAACGCTCGGCCAGTTCCGATTCCACCAGCCGATCGCCGGGCTTGTAGACGCCCACGTCGATGGCATCGAGGATCAGCTTGTAGGCGTCGGTCTGCGGGCGGGCGTCGGACATCGGCTCTCCGGGCGTGGCGATGCGCCTATAGAGCCGCATTTTCCGCGCGCCGCAACCCTTTGGCGTCGGTGCGGCTTGATTACGCCCGTGCGTGAAGCTATCTGCCGCAAATGCCCGCGCACGCCTTTGCCCATGTCCGCCACTGGGTGTTCGACCTCGACAACACCCTCTACCCGCCCGAGATCGACCTGTTCGAGCAGGTCCGCGCGCGGATGACCGCCTTCGTGATGGAGGCGCTGCAGGTCGACCACGACACCGCCTGCCGGCTTCGGCAGCAATACTGGGTCGAATACGGCACCACGCTGGCCGGGCTGATGCGCGAACATGCAATGGACCCGGGCCCCTACCTGCACGCGGTCCACGACATCGACTTTTCGGCGGTGCCCGAGGATCGCGAGCTGCGCGCGCGGATCGATGCGCTGCCGGGGCGGTGCATCGTCTACACCAACGGCTCGGCCGCCTATGCCGAGCGCGTGATCGCGGCGCGCGGACTGACGGGGCTGTTCGATGCGATCTACGGGGTCGAGCACGCCGGGTATCGCCCCAAACCCGAACGCGCCGCGTTCGAGGCTGTGTTCGCCGCCGACGGTCTGGAAACGGCCGCCGCGGCGATGTTCGAGGATGACCCCCGCAATCTGGCCGCCCCGCACGCGATGGGGATGCGCACCGTGCATGTGGCCCCCGAACCGCTGCCCGCGCCGCATATCGAGCATCACACGCGCGAGCTGAGCGGCTTTCTGTCGCAACTGCTGCGATGACAGGGTGGCTTGCCGCGACGTTGCGCCGCGTGTCATGATGGCACGACAGCGCGTGTCACGCGCAGAGTGCAGCGAGAGGGGGCTTCGATGTCCGACACCACCACCACGACCAAACGGCCCGCGCCGCGGCGCGAGCCCGAACCCTGGGGCATCTGGATCGGCATCGCGGTCGCCGTGCTGGTGCTGGTCGCGAGCATCGCCATCGGCGGGCTGGCCGGGCTGACCGTCGTCGGCGTTGTCGCATCGCTCGCCGTGCTGGCGGTGATGGTCCGGGTGACGATGGGCTAGCGCACAGGCCTGCGACACTGCGTCCGGCTGCGCGCGGGCGATGGGCGTCCTAACTGGCGTGCGAAGGCATACCGAAGGAGGCACCATGTCCGACACCGGCAACACCGGGAAGTCCCGCAGCACCTGGCGCAACGCCGAGGAACCGTGGCCGATCTGGGCGGCGGTGCTGGTCTTTCTGAACATCGTGGTGATCGCGACGATGAATTTCGGGCTGCCGGGGCTGGTGGCGTCGGTGATCCCGGCGGCGGGAGTGTGCATTGTCATCATGCTGATGATCGCCACCGGCCGATGACTTGAGGGGAGAGAGCGCCATGACGCGCGAGCGGTTCGACATCGTCGTCGCAGGCGGCGGTGTGGCGGGGCTGGCGGCCGCGGCCGCCTTCGGGTCCGAGGGCTGGTCGGTGCTCTGCGTCGACCCCGCGCCGCCCGTCACGGACGAAGGCGCAGACGGCGCCGATCTGCGGACCACGGCGTTCCTGCAGCCTTCGGTCGCGGTGCTTGACCGCGCCGGGCTGTGGGACCGCCTTGCCCCGCACGCGACCCCGCTGCAGGTGATGCGCATCGTCGACGCCGGCGGCATCGACGCCACGCCGCGCGTGGCGCATGATTTCGACGCCTGCGATGTCTCCGACCAGCCCTTCGGCTGGAATCTGCCCAACTGGCTCTTGCGCCGCGAGATGCTCGCGCGGCTCGAGGACCTGCCGACGGTGATCTTCCGCCCCGGCATCGGCGCGACCGGCGTGACGACAAGGTCGCGCGAGGCGATCTTGCGGCTGAGCGACGGCACCAGCGCCGCGGCGCGGTTGGTGGTGGCCGCGGACGGGCGCAACTCGATGCTGCGCGCGGCGCTGGGGATCGGCGTGTCCACCACGCGCTACGGGCAGAAGGCGCTGGCCTTCGCGGTCACCCACCCGGTGCCGCACGGCAACGTGTCGACCGAGATCCACCGCTCGGGCGGGCCGTTCACGCTGGTTCCGCTGCCCGACCGCGACGGCCAGCCCTGTTCGGCCATCGTGTGGATGGAAACGGGCCCCGAGGCCGCGCGCCTTGCCGCGCTGCCCGAACCCGCGTTCGAGGCCGAGATGACCGCGCGCTCGGCGGGGCTGTTCGGGCCGCTGCGGCTGGCCTCGCGCCGCACCGTCTGGCCGATCATCAGCCAGGTGGCCGAACGCTTCCACGGCGAACGCGTGGCGCTGATGGCCGAGGCCGCGCATGTGGTCCCGCCCATCGGCGCACAGGGGCTGAACATGAGCCTCGCGGATCTGCGGGTGCTGCTGGACCTGGCGACACCCGAGGCGCTGGGCGAACGCGCGATGCTGGAGGCCTACACCCGCCGCCGCTGGCTGGAGGTGCGCGCGCGGGTGAGCGGAGTGGATGTGCTCAACCGCGCCTCGATGGCCGGGGCGCAGCCGTTGCGCGACCTGCGCGCGCGCGGGCTGGATCTGCTGTATTCGGCGGCACCGGTGCGGCGCGGGCTGATGCAGCTGGGCATGGGAGTCCGCTGAGCGAAGGTCGGGCGGGGCTGCGCCGGGCAAAGGTCGGGCGGGGCTGCGCCGGGCAAAGGTCGGGCGGGGGCTGCGCCGGGCAAAGGT
>PUOA01000002.1 GCA_003551925.1 Paracoccaceae bacterium | reverse complement strand
GCGTGGGGGCAGGCGCAGGCGTGGGGGCAGGCGCAGGCGTGGGGGCAGGCGCAGGCGTGGGGGCAGGCGCAGGCGTGGGGGCAGGGGCAGGGGCAGGGGCAGGGGCAGGGGCCGCGCTGGTCTCGCGCAGGTCCTGATAGGCATAGACCGGCAGCGCGATCGCGCCCATCAGCAACGCCACCTGGCCCAGCAGCACGACCAGATCCCCCGGCCAGCCCAGCCCCGCCAACTGCCCCGCCAGCGCCACCACGCCGGTCGCCGGCAGCGCCGCTGCCAGCGCGCCGGTCATCGGCACCGCGGCCCGGCGCAGGGGCAGGCCGGCAGACACCAGCGCCTCGGCCCGCCGGATCAGCGCATCGGCGATCATCCAGTTCAGCGCCACCACCGCCAGCCAGTAGCCCAGCCGCGCCGGCAGCGGCAGCGCGCCATAGGTGCCGAAGGGCCCCAGCAGCCCCAGCACCGTGCCCACCGCCAGCGGCAGGGCCGCGCGGCGCGCGATATCGTCCATCCGTTCGCGCATCGTGAACGCATCCTAGCACGCCGCCGGCGAACTGTCCTGTGCGGCTCGCGTATCCGTGCTGGCCTGTGCGCCCGCACCGCCGCTAGCCCAGCCGCCACACGCAGTCAGGGGAAAGGACACGCCATGTTCGAGACGGTTCTTGCCATTCACATCGTCGCCGGGGTCATCGCGCTGGGCGCGGCCGGGCTGGCGGTGGGCAGCGCCAAGGGGCGCGCGCTGCACCGGCGCAGCGGGCAGGCCTATGGCGCAGCCATGGGTGTGGTCGTGGTGAGCACGCTGATGCTGGTGACGCTGCGGCCCAATGCATTCCTGCTCGCCGTGGGGGTGTTCAGCGCGTTTCTGGTGTTCACCGGCTGGCGCGCGGCGGTGCTGCGCGACGGGCGCCCGCGCGCGCTGGACCACGCCGGCGGCGCGGCGATGGCGCTGACCGGGCTTGCGATGCTGGGCTTCGGCGCGGTGGGGCTGGTGGGGCAGGGCGGTGCGCAACCGGTGATCGTGCTGGTGTTCGGCGCGATCGGGCTGACGCTGGCGCTGGGCGACTGGCGCGACTGGCGCGCGGGGCCGATCACGGGCCCGGAGCGGATCGCGCGGCACCTGTCGCGGATGCTGGGCGGCACCATCGCCGCCATCACCGCCGCGGTGACCACCAACATCGACGCGCTGCCGCAACTGGTGCTGTGGCTGGGGCCGACCGTGGTGCTGACGCCGGTGATCTTCTGGTGGACTGCGCGGGTGATGCGTCCGCGACGGGACCGGACGGGGTGAGTCACCCGTGCGCGGGCGCGCCGCGCAACAGTGGCTGGGCGCGCAGGCGCGACAGGCTCCGCCACAGCCATTCCCACGGGCCGAACAGGCAGTGGCGGAACCACAGATGCGCAAAGCCCAGCAGCACCGCATAGATCGCCAGCGCCACGCCCAGCACCGCCAGCGTGCCCACCGCGCCGATCAGCCCCAGCCCCCAGCCGTGGAACACCGCCTGGCCCAGCGCGGCGGACATCAGATAGCCGGTCAGGCTCATCCGCCCCAGCGGCGCCAGCAGCTTGCGCAGCCATGTCGCCGCGCCCGCCTGCAGCGCGGCGGCGATCAGCATCAGGTAACCCAGCGCCATCAGCACCGTGTCCAGATGCAGCACCAGCCCCGCGCCGGTGGGCGTGGGGCCGACGTAAAGCGCCAGCTTCATCGCCAACCCCACCGCGAACAGCACCCCACCCGCGCGCAGCATCGCGCCGCGCAGGGTTTCGATCTGCGCCAGCAGGTTTGCCCGCCCGGCGGCGAGGCCCAGCAGGAACAGCCCCGACAGCAGGAAGAAGCGCAGCACCAGCAGGCTGTCGGCACCCTCGGAGGCCGAGGCGATCATCGCCACGTTCTGCCCGACCGTGGCCGCGTAGTCGGGCGCTGCATACGCCTCGAGGTTCTCGATCAGCCCCTGCGGCACCGGCTGCGGCGCGTCGAACCCGCCCAGTGCCAGCGCCACCGGCCCGGCCGCGATCAGCCCTGCGCCCAGCCCCGCCACCACGCGCACCGGCAGCCGCGCGGCCAGCGGCAGCGCCAGCCCCAGCGCGGCATAGGTCATCAGGATGTCGGCCCAGAACAGGAACACCGCGTTGACCACACCGATCGCGCCCAGAACCGCCATCCGGCGCAGCACCATTGCCGTGCAGGTGCTGCCGCGTTCGTGCGCGCGGGCAAGGATCAGGCTGAAGCTGAAGCCGAACAGGAACGAGAACGCCGCCAGCGCCTTGCCCTCGAAGAACAGGTTCAGAAAGCCCCACACCGCCTGATCGACGGTGCCGAGCGCCTCGGCGCGCATGTCGGGGGTCATGAAGGCCAGCCCCGAGATCGTGAGCATGTTCACCATGATGACGCCCGCCAGCGCCAGCGCGCGGACGGCGTCGATCAGGCTGTTTCGGCGCTTCGCTCCGTCCTGCGACATGGGGACTCCGAAAGTCACGGGAACGTCAGAAATGGGCATGACGCAACGCCGAGCAACCCGCGCGCGCGAAGGGTGGTGAAATCGGCATTTTCCCGCCGGAGAGTCGCTCGGGCGTCGGCAAATTCCTGCCGACGCCCGCGCCGTCAGCCGTAATGCGCGACGGGGGTGCCCGCCAGCGCGGCCATGTTCAGCAATCCGCGCGCGGTGATCGACGGGGTGACGATATGTGCGCGGTTGCCCATGCCCATCAGGATCGGGCCGACCTCGAGCCCGTCGCCGCGCGTCTTGAGGATGTTCCGCACCCCCGAGGCCGCGTCGGTGGAGGCAAACACCAGCGTATTGGCCGGCCCCTCGAAGCGCGCATTGGGGAAGATCCGCGCGCGCAGGTTGGGGTCAAGCGCGACATCGAGCGTCATCTCGCCTTCATAGGCGAAGCCCGGCGCCAGATCGTCCAGGATCTCGAGCGCGGCGCGCATCCGCCGCCCCGACGAGCTGTCGAGGTTGCCGAACTGCGAATGCGAGCACAGCGCGATCTTCGGCTCCAACCCGAAGCGGCGCACATGGCGCGCGGCGCCGACGACCGTCTGCGCGACCTGTTCGGGCGTGGGTTCGGCGTGGATCTGGGTGTCGGCCAGGAACAGGTTGCCGTCGGGCTGGATGATCAGCGACAGCGCCCCCACCGGGTTCAGATCGCGCGTGCCGAGGATCTGGGAGACGTAGTTCAGATGCCACAGATACTGCCCGAAGGTGCCGCAGATCATGCTGTCGGCCTCGCCGCGCTGGACCATGATCGCGCCGATGGCGGTGGTGTTGGTGCGCATCACTGCGCGCGCGATATCAGGCGTGACGCCGCGGCGCTGCACCAGCTGGTGATAGGTCTCCCAGTAGTCGCGGTAGCGCGGGTCGTTTTCGGGGTTCACCACCTGGAAATGCTCGCCCGGGCGGATGGTCAGCCCCGCGCGTTCGCAACGCATGGCAACCACATCGGGCCGGCCGATCAGGATCGGCACCTCGGTGGTTTCCTCCAGCATGGCCGAGGCGGCGCGCAGGACGCGTTCGTCCTCGCCCTCGGCGAAGACGATGCGGCGCGCGGCCTGGCGCGCGGCCTCGAACACCGGGCGCATGATCATGCTCGAGCGGAACACCGACCCGTCCAGCCCGCGCTTGTAGTCGTCGAGATCGGCGATCGGCCGCGTGGCCACGCCCGACTCCATCGCCGCGCGCGCCACCGACTGCGCCACCACGCCCATCAGGCGCGGGTCGAACGGTTTGGGGATCAGGTAATCCGGCCCGAAGCTGAGCTGTTCGCCCTTGTAGGCGGCCGCGGCCTCGGCCGAGGTGGTGGCGCGCGCCAGCGCCGCGATGCCCTCGATGCAGCCGATCTGCATGGCGTCGTTGATCTCGGTCGCGCCCACGTCCAGCGCGCCGCGAAAGATGAAAGGAAAGCACAGCACGTTGTTGACCTGGTTGGGAAAATCCGACCGGCCCGTGGCGATGATCGCATCCGGCACGGCGGCGCGCGCCACGTCGGGCAGGATCTCGGGCAGCGGATTGGCCAGCGCGAAGATGATGGGCCGCGCGGCCATGCTGACGACATGCTCGGGGCTCAGCAGGTCGGGCGCCGAGAGGCCAAGGAACATGTCCGCCCCTGCAATCGCCTCGGTCAGCGGGACCGGCCCGCCGGGCTGCGCGAAGGCGGCCTTTTGCGGGTTCATGTCGGTCTCGCGGCCTTCATGGACCAGCCCGTGCAGGTCATAGAGCCAGACGTTTTCGCGCTTCACCCCCAGTTTCAGCAGCATGTTCAGGCACGCGATCCCCGCCGCGCCGCCGCCGGTGGAGACCAGCTTGATGTCCTCGAACCGCTTGCCCGCGACGCGCAGCGCGTTGGTGGCCGCCGCTCCCACCACGATGGCCGTGCCGTGCTGGTCGTCATGAAAGACCGGGATGCCCATGCGCTCGCGGCAGATGCGTTCGACGATGAAGCAGTCGGGCGCCTTGATGTCTTCAAGGTTGATCGCTCCGAAGGTGGGCTCGAGCGCGCAGACGATCTCGGCCAGCCGCTCGGGGTCGGTCTCGTCGACCTCGATGTCGAAGCAGTCGATGTTGGCGAATTTCTTGAACAGGACCGCCTTGCCCTCCATCACCGGTTTCGACGCCAGCGGCCCGATATTGCCCAGCCCCAGCACCGCCGAGCCGTTGGTGACCACGCCCACCAGATTGCCGCGTGTGGTGTAGCGCGTGGCCGCCGCCGGGTCGGCCTTGAGCTCCAGACACGCTTCGGCGACGCCGGGCGAGTAGGCGCGCGCCAGGTCGTAGCCGTTGGCCAGCGGCTTGGTGGGGCGCACCTCGAGCTTTCCGGGCCTTGGCACCGAATGGTAATACAGCGCCTCGGCGCGCGCCTTTTCCTGCCGCTCGTCGCTCATGACTTCCTTCCTCCACGCCGATTGTTTGATGTTGAACCATAGCCGCCGGGCGGGGCGGGTTCCAGCGCTTGCGCACTTGCACCTGAACGGCGGGCGGCGCAAACTGACCCTGACCAGCAGGAGAGCGTCATGGACCTGATCGACACCGCCCGCGCCGTGCGTGAAAACGCCCATGTGCCCTATTCGGGGTTCAAGGTGGGCGCGGCGATCCGCACGGCCTCGGGGGCGGTGTTCGCGGGGTGCAACGTGGAAAACCTGGCCTATCCGCAGGGCACCTGCGCCGAAGCAGGCGCCATCGCCGCCATGTGCGCAGGCGGCGAGCGGGTGATCACCGAGATCGCCGTGATCGCCGATGCGCCGATGCCGGTGCCGCCCTGCGGCGGCTGCCGCCAGAAGCTGCGCGAATTCGCCGGCCCGGATGTTGCGGTGATCATGGCCACAACCGACGGCGCGCAAACGGTGATGACGCTGGGCGAGCTGCTGCCCGGCGCGTTCGAGCCCGGCCACATGGCCCGCGCCACGCCCGGGGCGTGAATGACGCGCGCTTTCCTGATCGTGCTCGATTCGGTGGGGTGCGGCGGCGCGCCCGATGCGGCGGCCTTCGGCGACGCGGGCGCGAACACGCTGGGCCACATCGCCGAAGCCTGCGCCGCGGGCCGCGCCGATCATGGCCGCAGCGGGCCGCTGCGCTTGCCGGTGCTCGATGCGCTGGGGCTGGGGCGGGCGGTTGCGCTGGCCTCGGGGATGGCGCCGCCGGGGCTGGGGGCGGAGCCGCGCGCGCGGTGGGGGGCAGCGACCGAAACGTCGCAGGGCAAGGACACGCCGTCGGGACATTGGGAGCTTGCGGGCGTCCCCGTCCCCTGGGCGTGGCATTATTTCGACCGCCGCACGCCGGCCTTCGCGCCCGCGCTGACGCGGCGGCTCGCGCAGGCGGCGGGCACCGACGGGATTCTGGGCAACTGCCACGCGGCGGGCATCCCCATCGTGCGCGATCTGGGCGCCGAGCATCTGCGCACCGGCTGGCCCATCGTCTATACCTCGGTCGACAGCGTGCTGCAGATCGCCGCGCATGAAGACGCGTTCGGGCTGGACCGGCTCTATCGGCTCTGCGCCGACATCGCGCCCTTGGCGCACAACATGCGCGTGGGCCGGGTGATCGCGCGGCCTTTCACGGGAACCGAAGCCGAGGGCTTCGTGCGCACCGGCAACCGGCGCGATTTCGCCATCGCCCCCCCCGCGCCGACGCTGTGCGACTGGGTGGCGCGCGCGGGCGGCGCGGTGCACGCGGTGGGCAAGATCAACGACATCTTCTCGGGCCGCGGGATCACGCATGTCCACAAGGGCCGCGACGACGCCGCGCTGTGCGATCACCTGCTGCGGCTGGCGGAGGGCGCCGAGCCGGGCGCGCTGGTCTTTGCCAACCTCGTCGAGTTCGACACGCTCTACGGCCACACCCGCGACGTGGCGGGCTATGCGCGCGCGCTTGAAACGTTCGACGCCTTCGCCGCGCGGTTTCTGGACCGCCTGCGCCCCGGCGACCTGGCCATCTTCACCGCCGATCACGGCAACGACCCCACCGCGCCCGGCACCGACCACACCCGCGAGCGCGTGCCGGTGCTTGTCCACGGCGCGGGCGCGGGCGAAATCGGGCTGCGCGCGTTTGCCGATGTCGCGGCCTCGGTCGCGTCGCATCTGGGCGTGCCGGCCCACGGCCCCGGACGGAGTTTCCTGCCATGAGTTCCGAGTTTCAGGCCCTGCCCAAGGTCGAGCTTCACCTGCACCTGGAAGGCGCCGCGCCCCCGGCGTTCATCCGCGGGCTGGCGGCGGAAAAGGGCGTCGACCTGTCGCGCATCTTCACCGAAACCGGCGGCTACCGCTTCGACGGCTTCACCGAGTTCCTGCGCATCTATGAAGCCGCCTGCACCGTGCTGCGGTCGCCCGAGGATTTCCGCCGCCTGACCCGTGCGGTGCTGGCGCAGTCCGCCGAGGCCGGCGTGATCTACACCGAGACCTTCCTGTCGCCCGATTTCTGCGGCGGCGGCGATCTGGGCGCGTGGCGCGACTACCTGGCCGCGATCGAGGACGCCGCCGCCGAGGCGCAGGCGCAGGACGGCATCACCCTGCGCGGCATCGTCACCTGCATCCGCCATTTCGGCCCCGACCGCGCCCGCGCGCCCGCGATCTGCGCGGCCGAGACCGCCGGCGATGTCATCACCGGCTTCGGCATCGCGGGCGACGAAACCGTGGGCCGGCCGCGCGACTACGCCTGGGCCTTCGACTGCGCGCGTGAGGCCGGGCTGGGCCTGACCGCGCATGCCGGCGAATGGGGAGGGCCGGCGTCGGTGCGCGACGCGCTGGCCGACCTGCGCGTGACCCGCATCGGCCACGGCGTCCGCGCGATCGAGGACCCCGCGCTTGTTGCGCAGCTGGCCGAGACCGGCACGGTGCTCGAGGTCTGCCCCGGCTCCAACATCGCGCTGGGGCTTTACAAGGGCTGGGCCGCGCACCCCGTGGCGCGGCTGCGCGAGGCCGGCGTGAATGTGACGCTGTCCACCGACGACCCGCCCTTCTTTCACACCGACATCAACCGCGAATACGCGGGGCTTGCGCGGGCTTTCGACTGGACGGCCGAGGATTTCACCGCCATCAACCGCACCGCCGCCGAGGCCGCATTCTGCGATCCCGCCACCCGCGCCCGTATCCTGCAACGACTGGAGCCGCCCGCATGAGCGATCACCTGACCATCGTCACCCACCCGCTGGTGCAGCACAAGCTGACGCTGATGCGGGACAAGGACACCTCGACCGCGTCCTTCCGCCAGCTTCTGCGCGAGATCAGCCAGCTTCTGGCCTACGAGGTCACGCGCGAGATGGCGACCACCACCAAACAGATCGAAACGCCGCTCTGTGCGATGGACGCCCCGGTGCTGGCGGGGCGCAAGCTGGCGCTGGTGTCGATCCTGCGCGCGGGCAACGGGCTGCTGGACGGGATTCTGGAACTGATCCCGTCGGCGCGCGTGGGCTTCGTGGGCCTGTACCGCGACGAGGAAACGCTCCAGCCGGTGCAATACTACTGCAAGCTGCCATCGGAGCTGGACGAGCGGCTGGTGATCGCGGTCGATCCGATGCTGGCCACGGGCAATTCCTCGGCCGCGGCGGTCGACCTGCTCAAGGCCGCGGGCGCGCGCAACATCCGCTTCCTGTGCCTTCTGGCCGCGCCCGAAGGCGTCGCGCGCATGAAGGAGGCGCACCCCGACGTGCCCATCGTCACCGCGGCGCTGGACGAGCGGCTGAACGAGCTTGGCTACATCGTCCCCGGTCTGGGCGATGCGGGCGACCGGATGTTCGGCACGCGCTGAGGCCCCTGTTGCGGCCCGCGCTCACGCGTCGTTTACTTGCACGCGGGCTTGCGCCATCATTGCACCGCAATCGACGCGGGGGACAGAATGATCACGCGATTCGCGGTGCTTGCGGCGCTGGCCGCGGGGCTGGTGGCAGGGCAGGGGGCCCTGGCGCAAAGCGGAAACGGGCTGCAACCTGCCGAACACCCGCCCGAAGGGTTCGAGGGCAACCGCTTCGTCGACAGCGAGGGCTGCGTCTTCCTGCGCTCGACCTTCGGCGGCGAAGTGTCGTGGATCCCGCTCTTCGGCGCGGATTCGCGCCCGGTCTGCAACGGTGATCCGAAGACCGCGCCGATGGAGGAGGCCGCCGCGGTGGCCGAGGCTGGCGACGCGACCGACCCCGACACCGCCGTGATGACCGAAGCGGTCATGGCCGACGCCGATGAGGACGGGGCCGACGAGGCGGAAACCGTGGCGGCCGAGGCCGATCGCCCCGAAGCGGCATCCGAACCCGAGGCCGACCGCGCCGAGGCACCGGCGCCCGAACCCGAGGCCGACCGCGCCGAGGCGCCCGCGCCCGAACGGCAGATCGCGCGCCCCGCCGCCCCCGTTGCCGCGGCGCAGGCGGCGGTGAAATCGCCGCCCGCCGTGCAACCGCGCCGGACCGCGCGGGCTGCACGGCCCTCCCCTGCGCCCGCGCAGGTGCAGCATCCCTCGGGGCGCCACGCGGCATGCCCGGCGCAGTCGCCCTATGGTGAACTGGTCACCGTGGCCGATGGCCGCCGCATGGTCCGCTGCGTGATCGCGCCGGAGCTGATGCTGCGCGCGGGTGTGCATGACCCGGCCTTTGCCGCCGGGGCCGCGACGGTGGTCGCCGCGGCGGCAGGCCCGCGCGCCGCCCACGCCGCGCCCGCCCCGGTGACGCCGCGCGCAAGCCTCGGTGCCTATGTCCAGGTCGGCAGCTTCGCGGTGCCGGCCAACGCACAGCGCACCCGCGCCCGGCTGGTGGCCGAGGGGCTTCCGGTGGCGGTGCAGCGCGCGCGCGCCGCGGGCCGCGCGCTGGATGTGGTGCTCGTCGGCCCGGTCGAGCGCGGCAACGGGCTGCACCAGACGCTGCGGATCGTGCGCGCAATGGGCTTCTCGGACGCCTTTATCCGGCGCTGAGCGCGCGCTTGCCCCGCCCCGCGCCGCGGGGTATGCGCAGGCCCATGACCCGAGACCCCGCGCAAATCGCCCACCGGGGCACGCTGACGGCGAACCGCGCGCTGGCGCCGTTGACATGGTTGCGCGTCGGCGGGCCGGCGGAGTGGTTCTTCCAGCCCGCCGACGAGGCCGATCTGAGCGCGTTCCTCGCCGCGCTCGACCCGTCGGTGCCGGTGTTCGCGATGGGCGTGGGTTCCAACCTGATCGTGCGCGACGGCGGCTTGCGCGGCGTGGTGATCCGGCTTGGCCGCGGGTTCAGCACCATCACCCCCGGCGATGGCGTGGTGGAGGCGGGTGCCGCCGCGCTCGATTCGCATGTCGCGCGCCGTGCGGCCGAGGCCGGGCTGGACCTGACCTTCCTGCGCACCATCCCGGGCGCCATCGGCGGCGCGGTGCGGATGAACGCGGGCTGCTACGGCACCTATGTCGCCGACCGGCTGCAGGAGGTGCGCGCGGTGCTGCGCGACGGGCGGATCGTGACGCTGCCCGCGACGGCGCTGGGCTTCGGCTACCGCCAGTCGCAGGTGCCCGACGGCGCGGTGATCGTCGCGGCCCGCTTCGCCGCCCCGCCCGGCGACCCGCAGGCGCTCGCGGCGCGCATGGCCGAGCAGCTTGCCCGCCGCGACGCCACCCAGCCCACGCGCGAGCGCAGTGCGGGCTCGACCTTTCGCAACCCCGCCGGGTTCAGCTCGACCGGGCGCGACGACGACGTGCACGACCTGAAGGCGTGGAAGGTGATCGACGACGCCGGCCTGCGCGGCGCGCGCCGCGGGGGTGCGCAGATGTCGCCCAAGCATCCGAACTTCCTGATCAACACGGGCACCGCCACAGCGGCCGATCTCGAAGGTCTGGGCGAGGAGGTGCGAAAAAGGGTTTTGCAGACCAGCGGGATTTCGCTAGAGTGGGAAGTCATGCGGGTCGGCGACGCCGCGCCGGACGGCGCGCAGGCCGGAAGCCGGTGACGCATCAACCACCGCACAAGGGGCCGTGTGACGCGATCGCCTGGCGCCCGTGGAGCGGCAACGAAGCGATGATCGCCCGCCAAGGGTGACGACGACCGACACGACGCGCCCCTGAACGGGCGGTTGAGACACCAAACGCCCGGCAATGGGCCACGAAGCAGACCAGCGCCCCTGAACGGGCCACAACCGACCAGAAGCGCCCATCCAAGGGGCGACGCACGCCACAAGCGCCCATCCAAGGGGCGCAATACAGTAGAAGCGCCCATCCACGGGCGACGAGGCAAAAGAGCGCCCGCAACAGGGTGCACAGGCAAGGATCGTGGGCATGTCGAGCAGGGCAGCCCTCGCACAGCGCGATCGATCGGGCGTCTTTGGACGCCGCCGCCCCGGTGCTTTCGGGGCAGCCGATCGCCGCGCGGCCCGAGGGGTGACATACGGCCAGCGCGACTGGCGGGGGAGGACGGGGTGAGCACCCGCGGCACCCGCACGCCCCCGCTGCGCTCGACGCACCCAGCCGCGGCCGGGGCGCGCGCGCCCCGCGGGGCCTCGGGCGGGGCGCGGGCAGACGGTGACTGGCTGCAACCCGGCCCGCCCTATGCGCCGGGCTGGTCGCTGGGCCGCCGCCTGCCCCCCGCCGCCGCGCCCGCCCACGCACACCACCCGCGCACGGCGCCGGATCAGCCGCCCCCCGATGCTGGCCCCTATGCTGGCCCCGATGCTGGCCCCGATGCTGGCCCCGACGGTGTTCCCGCCGGGCGCGTGCTGCGCCGCAGGCGCGCGCGCCGCGGTCCGCGCCCGCAGCGCGGTCCCAGCCGACTGAGCTACCGGCTCAACCGGCTGTGGCTCACCCCGCTGGTGCGGCGGATGCTGACGGTCGGGCTCCCGGTGTTCGTGATCTCGCTCAGCGTGGGCGTGGTGATGTCCGATCCGGCGCGCCAGGCGGCGGCCCACGCGGCGATGGTGGACGCCTATGACAGTGTCATCGACCGACCGGAATTCCGTGTCGAGGGCGTGCGGGTGCTCGGCGACGTGTCGGCCGAGGTCCACGCCGCGGCGCTGGGGCGCGTGGATGTCACCTTCCCCGAGTCGTCCTTCCGGATCGACATGGCCGCGCTGCGCCGCGAGCTCGAAACCATCGATGCCATCCGCTCGGCCGATCTGCGGCTGGGCGGCGACCGGATGCTCGAACTGCGGCTGGTCGAGCGCAGCCCGGCGGTGATCTGGCGGCACCGCGGCGGACTGGAACTGCTCGACGGTGAAGGCCGGCGCATCGCGCGGCTGACCGAGCGCGCCTCGCGCGCGGACCTGCCGTTGCTTGCCGGGGCCGGCGCCGAGCAGGAGGTGCCGGAGGCGCTGCGCATCCTCGATGCCGCCGCGCCGCTGGATGAGCGCATTCGCGGGCTGGTCCGTGTGGGCGAGCGTCGCTGGGACCTGGTGCTTGACCGTGACCAGCGCATCGCGCTGCCCGAAACCGCGCCGATCCGCGCCATCGAGCGCGTGCTGGCGCTCGATGGCGCGCAGGACCTGCTGGCGCGCGACACGGTTCTTGTCGATCTGCGCCTGCACGATCGCCCGACGCTGCGGCTCAGCGACGGCGCGCTCGAAACCTTTCAGTCGATCCGCCACAGCCCGGAGTAGCCCCATGACCGACCCCTACAAGCCCCAGCGAGCGATGCGCCAGATGCGCCGCGCCGCGATGCAGCGCGGCGTGATCGGAATCGTGGATGTGGGCAGCCACAAGATTGCGGCGCTGGTGCTCCGGCTCGACCCGTCAGCGACACCGGCGAACGGGTCGGGGGTGGGGCATCTGGCGGGGCAGGCGGGGTTCCGGGTGATCGGCGCGGGGACCACCCAGTCGCGCGGTGTCCGCCACGGCGAGATCGCCGCCATGGCCGAGACCGAGCGCGCGCTGCGCACCGCGCTGCAGGCCGCGCAGAAAATGGCGCGCACGCGCGTGGATCATGTCATCCTGAGCTTTTCGGGCGGGGGGGTGCGCTCGTATGGGTTGGCAGGCGAGGTCGCGCTCGAGGACACGACCGTGGCCGAGGACGACATCGCGCGGGTCCTCGCCGCCTGCGACGTGCCCGATTTCGGGGATGGCCGCGATGTGCTTCATGCCCAGCCGGTGAATTTCGCGCTCGATCACCGCAGCGGGCTGTCGGATCCGCGTGGTCAGACCGGCAACCGGCTGGCCTGCGACATGCATCTGCTGACCGTGGACACCACATCGGTCAGCAATCTGGTGCAGTGCCTGCGCCGCTGCGATGTGGAACTGGCCGGGCTTGCCTCGGGCGCGTATGCCTCGGGCAAGGCGGCGCTGGTCGAGGACGAGCAGGAGCTCGGCGCGGCCTGCATCGACCTCGGTGCGGGGGCGACCGGGCTGTCGATCTTCATCAAGAAGCACATGATCTATGCGGATTCGGTCCGGCTGGGGGGCGATCACGTGACCGGCGACATCGCGCAGGGCCTGCAGGTCGATCTGGCCACCGCCGAGCGGATCAAGACCTTGCACGGCGGCGTGCAGGCCACGCGGATGGACGACCGCGAGCGGATCGAACTGGGCGGCAACACCGGCGACTGGGACCGCGACAGCCGCACCGTCAGCCGCTCCGAGCTGATCGGGATCATGCGCCCACGGGTCGAGGAAATCCTGGAGGAGGTGCGCGCCCGGCTGGACGCGGCAGGCTTCGAGCATCTGCCCAGCCAGCAGATCGTGCTCACCGGCGGCTCCAGCCAGATGGTCGGCATCGACGGGCTTGCGGCGCGCATCCTGGGCCAGCAGGTCCGCCTTGGCCGACCGCTGCGCATCCAGGGCCTGCCGCAGGCGGCGACGGGACCCGCGTTCTCGGCGCTGGTGGGGCTGTGCCTGTATGCGGCGCACCCGCAGGATGAATGGTGGGATTTCGAACTTCCGGTCGATCGCTACCCGGCGCGGTCGCTGCGCCGCGCGGTGCGATGGTTCCGCAACAACTGGTAACCACCACATGCCGCGTCGGTGCCGAAATGCCCATGATAATGGCAAAAATCAGCCCAGATATGGGGTGGATCGGCAAGTTTTCGGGTGACGTCTGGCGCAATGCGCGGTAAATTCATGCAAATGGCAGGCAGATCGGCAACTGGCAGGACAAAAAGGCGGAGCAGGCAATGACATTGACGTTCATCGAAAACCAGCACGAAGACCTGGCGCCGCGCATCACCGTTTTCGGTGTCGGCGGGGCAGGTGGAAACGCCGTCAACAACATGATCGAGAAACAGCTCGAAGGTGTTGATTTCGTGGTGGCGAATACCGACGCGCAGGCGCTGCAGCAAAGCCACGCGCGCTCGCGCATCCAGATGGGCACCAAGGTGACCGAAGGGCTGGGGGCGGGCGCCAAGGCCAGCGTCGGCGCCGACGCCGCCGAGGAAACCATCGAGGAGATCGTCGACTACCTCGCCGGGGCGCATATGTGCTTCATCACCGCCGGCATGGGCGGCGGCACCGGCACGGGGGCCGCCCCGATCATCGCGCAGGCGGCGCGCGAACTGGGCGTGCTGACCGTGGGCGTGGTCACCAAGCCCTTCCAGTTCGAGGGCGGCAAGCGCATGCGCCAGGCCGAGGAGGGGGTCGAGGCGCTCCAGAAGGTCGTGGACACGCTGATCATCATCCCCAACCAGAACCTGTTCCGGCTGGCGAACGAGAAGACGACCTTCACCGAAGCCTTCGCGCTGGCCGATGACGTGCTCTATCAGGGCGTCAAGGGCGTGACCGACCTGATGGTCCGGCCCGGCATGATCAACCTGGATTTCGCCGATGTCCGCGCCGTGATGGACGAAATGGGCAAGGCGATGATGGGCACCGGCGAGGCCGAGGGCGAGGACCGCGCCCGCCAGGCCGCCGAAAAGGCCATTGCCAACCCGCTGTTGGACGAGATCAGCCTGAACGGCGCGCGTGGTGTGCTGATCAACATCACCGGCGGCGACGACCTGACCCTGTTCGAACTGGACGAGGCCGCCAACATCATCCGCAAGATGGTGGACGAGGACGCCAATATCATCGTCGGCTCCACCCTGGACCCCGAGATGAGCGGCCGTGTCCGCGTCTCAGTCGTGGCGACGGGGATCGAGGCGCAGGCCGACGCCGCCACGCTGGAAGTGCCGCGCCGCCGCATGGCAGAGCCTCTGGCGCCCGCCACGGCAGAAGGCGACAGCCAGGACGAAGCCGCCGCCTGGGGGGGTGGTGACCCGCAGGCCGATCAGTATGCGGACGACTATGCCGAGGAATACACGGATCATCAGGTCGCGCGGCACGACGCCGAGCCGGTCTCTGACCCATCGCCGGAACGCTATGCCCAGCCCGAAGAGGCGCCGCAGCGGCCTGCAGGTGTCCAGCCGGTTGATCTGGGACAGCACGCCTTTGCGCGCGCGCACGGACCCGCGCAGGCCGGATATGGCGCTTCGCAGCATGGTGCCCACCAGCAAGGCGCCGCCCATTCCGGCGCGCCGCAGCGGTCATTTCCGGTTCAGGACGAATTCGACCTGGACGCGGTTCTTGATGATGGCGCGGCGGCGGGCGAACAGCCGGCAGCCCGGCCCGCCGCGGTCGGTGAACGCGCCGCACCGGCCGACTGGCAGGACGAGGCAGCGGCCTTTGTCGCGCCACAGCCGCGGGTTGCTGGCGCGCCCCAGCGTGGCGCGCCCTCACCCGAGACCCTGGCGCGCCTGCGCGCGGCGGTGTCGAAG
>PUOA01000041.1 GCA_003551925.1 Paracoccaceae bacterium | reverse complement strand
GGGTTTTCTCATCATGATTACCGTGGTGTCCGTATTTTTCATTGCCCGGGTGCTGGAAGTGCTCACGAATCCGCGCTTGGAAGGGGAGATTGAGGATGCTATTTGCTCCTCTTTTGTTTCTTTTTCCTCTTCTATTTCTTCCGGAAGAGGGGGGTCTTCTCCCGTTTCTTCCAATTTTCCGATTTTTCTTTCCAAAATTTGCAATTTGTTTTCTTTCTCCTCTATTCTTTCTTCGGCCGCTTTTACTTCTTCCTCCGCTTTCCAGCGTTTTTTTTCTACTTCCTTTCTTTCGTCTTCTATCTCCCATCTTTCTTTCTTAATTTCTTTCCTTTTTTCCGGATCTCTTTCCTTTTCTTCTTTTGATTCTATCTGTTTTTCTTTGTGTTCTATTCGTTTTTCTTCTTCCTCTATTTCTTCCAGAATTTGCTCGGCCTTGTCTTTTTCTTCATAAAGATTTTTCTTTTCATCTAAAAGGGCAATTTTTTCATCTTCCAGTCGTAGTTTCTCCTTCTGCAAGAGGAGATTTTCCTTTTCCTCGTCCAGTTTTTTCTTTAAACGCAATAGCTTTTTCTTTTTTCTTTTAATTTCTCTTTTTTCCGCATCGGTAATCTCATCTCCCCTCATCTCCATAATCTTCTCTTCTCTTTTTACCGCATTTACTTTTTTCTTTAAGCTGCGCTTTTTCCGGCGAAGCTTTGACTCTTCTTCGGGAAGCTGTCTTTTTCTCTCTTCTCTTTCAAAGGATTCTCGCCGAGATTTTGCCTCTTCCAATCTTTTTCTTTTTTCCCTCTCTTTTGCCTTTGCCTCTTTTATTTCTTCTTTGGTTTTATTTTCCTCTTCCGCTTTCTTTTTGTTTGCTTCCTCTCGCATTTTTTTAGCCTTTTCTTTCTTCTGGCTTATTCCTTTTTCCGCTTTTTGCAACTTTTGATTAATGGCATCTATTTTAGTTTGCAAGGCATTGGCGCGGCTCCTTAGTTCTTTTTTTTCTTTTCCTATGCGTTGCAATGTTTCTTGCCATTGGTGTTTCTCTTCTTGTGCCGCGGATTTTCTCGCTTCTATTTGTGTTTTTTGGTTTTCTATATTTTCTTTTGCTTCCTCGTCCTCAAGATTTGCAGTTCGCTGTATTTCTTTTTCTCTGGCGGAAACACTTTTCTCTATTTTGGAAATTATTTCTAGTTTGTCTTGGATTCTTTCCTCTTGATTTCTTAATTGTTCCAGTATGCGCTCTACGCAATCTTTTTCTTTGGAGAGAAGCTCTACCTTGTGCCTTGCCGCAACCAGGGTAGTTTGTAAAGAATACAGCTCTTTTTCTTTTTCTACCGCCTTTATTTCTATACGGCCTATTCTTTCATTTAGCTGAGACTGTAGATTTTGCAGTATAAAGTATTGCTCGTTTCTTTTTGCTTCGGCAAGAGCTTCTTCGCAGGCATAGTTACTTTTTTTGGCTTTTCTTAATTCTTCTTCCAGTCCCAATCTTTTTTTCTCCAACCTTTTTCTTTCTTCCGGATTTTCAGCCTGTTTTAAAAGGTCCTCCGTTTTTTCTATTTCTTGCTCCAGCTCTTTTAATCTTTTTTCTGCTTTTTTCTTCTTCTCTTCGGCCTGAATTACATTTTTTCTGGCTCTCTCTTGTTTAAGATCGGCCTTTTCTTTGGCATCCAAAGAAGCTTTAATTGTCTCTTCCAGCTCCGTTTTTTCTCTGCGTGCTTTATTTAAATTATTTTTCTGCTTTTCTTGTTCTTGTTGCGCTCTATTTTTTATTTCCGCCTTTTCTTCTTCCAGTTCTTTTTCCCACTTTTCGCGCTGATCTTTTTCCTCTTTTTGTTTCTGCTTTTCCTGCTCTAATCTTTCTTTCCTTTTTTCGTCTTCCTTTCTCCTTTCTTCTTTAAAGTCGGTTTTGGGAATCTGCGGTTTTTTTGCCGCAGAGGACTTTTTAAGTGACTGGCCTGCCCGAAGCCGGGCAAGGTCGTCTTTCATAGTTCTAATATTTCTTTTTTTATTTTCTCCTTCTTTGGGCATATTATGTTGATTATACCTCTTTTAATTGTTATTGCCAGAGGAAGAATTAACCTTGGCCTGTTTTATAGAAAGGCTTATTTTCCCTCCTTCGTCTACATTAATAACCTTTACGGGGACTATTTGCCCCACCTTTAATTCATCTTCAACGGATTTTACCCTATAGGAGGCAATTTCCGAAATATGGCAAAGACCTTCTTGTCCGGGAAGTATTTCCAATACGGCACCAAAATTAAATATTTTGATTACTTTCCCTTGGAATATTTCTCCCGGCTTTACTTCGCGGGTAAGGTCTTTTATCCAAGAAACAGCTTTTTTTATAGATTCTTCGTTTTCGGAAGTTATAAAAATAATGCCGGAATCCTCAATATCTATAGAGACCTCGGTACCCTCTATAATTTCATTTATTGTTTTTCCTCGTGGACCGATTACATCACCAATTTTTTCCGGATCTATTTGTAGAGTAACAATTCGCGGCGCGTAAGGAGAAAGATTTTCACGCGGTTCGGGAATCGTCTTCTTTATTTCTTCCAAGAGATAAAGACGGGCTTTTTTTGCTTCTTCCAGCGTTTCTTTAATTTGTGCTTGAACTATGCCTTCTATTTTGACATCCATTTGGATTGCAGTAATTCCTTCCATAGTGCCGGCGACCTTAAAGTCCATATCTCCGTAATGGTCTTCCGGGCCTTGGATATCGGTAAGGAGCTTGTAGTTTCCGTTTTCTCCCGTGACAAGCCCTATGGAAATTCCGGCTACAGGCCTCTTTATGGGAACACCCGCATCCATAAGAGCCAACGTAATGCCGCACACGGAAGCCATGGAGGTAGAGCCATTGGAAGAAAGTATTTCTGAAACTGCTCGGATGGTGTAAGGAAAGTTTTCAATATCGGGAAGAAGAGGAAGAATTGATTTTTCCGCAAGCATCCCGTGACCGATTTCTCTTCTGCCCGGACTGCGAATGGGCCTTACTTCCCCTACGGAGTAGGGGGGAAAGTTATAATGGTGCATAAAATGTTTTTTGGAAGACGTTTCCATATCCTCTAGAAGCTGCTGCTCTCCGGGCGGTCCCAAGGTAATAATGGACAGTGCTTTAGTGCGCCCCCTTTGGAAAAGGCCCGAACCGTGAGTGCGGGGCAGGAGCCCTACCACAGAGCGAATTTCTCTTATTTCGTTTAATTTTCTTGCATCTATGCGCTCTTCTTTTTCCAGTATGTTTTTTCTTATTGTTTCTTCTATTATTTTTTCCGCGAATTGAACTAGGTGCGGTATTTTTTCTTCTTCGTAGGTTTCTTTTATAAAAGAAGAAATTTCTTCTTTTAAATTGTTTAACTTTTCTTCGCGATTTTCTTTTTGTAAGAATATTTCTTCCGCTTTTGGCCTTACTTTTTCCGCTATCTCCCTTTCTGACTTTTCATCACAAAAAAGAGGAGAAACTTCTATTTTCTCCTTTCCTCTCTTCTCTTT
>PUOA01000001.1 GCA_003551925.1 Paracoccaceae bacterium | reverse complement strand
CTGACAGTGGCGCGCTTGGTGCCGGGTGGCTGCCACGCCCGGCGCTCGCGTGACCACTTGTCACCTCGCCGGTGACGCTTCACCCCGACAACATGTCGTGAATCCGTCATGCCGGTCCGGCCGGCGTCTGTAGACTCGCCCTGCCGGCAGGATCGGTCGGAGGAGGCGAACGCGATGCGCGACGGGCAGGGGCTGGACCGGATGGATATCCGCATCCTTGCCGCCGTGCAGGAGCATGGTCAGCTGACCAAGGCACGCCTCGCCGAGATCGTGAACCTGTCGCCGACGCCGTGCTGGGCGCGTCTGACCCGGCTGCGCGCGGCGGGCTACATCCGGGGCTATCACGCCGACATCGCGCTCGAGCGGGTGATGGACGTCACGCGGGTGGTGGTCACCGTGTCGCTGACCCACCACCGCAAGGCCGATTTCGACCGCTTCGAACGTTACGTCCTGGCGCTGGACGAGGTCATCAACTGCGTGTCGACCGGCGGCGGCGTGGATTACGTGATGACCGTTGTCACCCCCAGCCTGGCGGCGTTTCAGGACCTGATGGAGGGGATGCTGGCCGCCGATCTGCCGATCGACCGCTACATGACCTATTTCGCGACCCGTCTGATCAAGGTGCAGCAGCCCAACCTGGCCCGGCTGGTCGCGCAGACCCGCCGATAGCGTTTGCGACACCGCGATGTCGCTGTGCGGCAGGCATGGCCCACACGGTCCGCAAAGCCCGAAAACAAAGCCTGCGCGGTCTGCAAAGGTCCCCCGATTCGGTCCGCATCGACGCGCTGGGTGCGCTACGTTTCCTGCACCGGGCGACGGCTCGGAGGAGGGCCGCACGCGCACGACAGGGAGGACCACATCATGCAGGCTCAGGACATCGGTTTCGGAACCCAGATCCGCAAATCACCCTATTTCGAGGCGACGCTTCGCTGGGGCGCCAAGGGGTTTTCCGTCTACAACCACATGTATATCCCGCGCGATTTCGGCGACCCGGAGCAGAACTTCCGGAACCTGGTGAATGACGCGATCCTGTGCGACGTCGCGGTCGAGCGGCAGGTCGAGATCACCGGCCCCGACGCGGCGCGTTTCGTGCAGATGCTGACCCCGCGCGATCTGTCCAGGATGGCGGTCGGGCAGTGCAAGTATGTGCTGATCACCAGCGCCGAAGGCGGCATCCTCAACGACCCGATCCTGCTCAAGCTGGCCGAGGATCATTTCTGGCTCTCGCTCGCCGACAGCGACATCCTGCTGTGGGCCAAGGGCGTCGCGGTGCATTCGGGGATGCAGGTCAGCATCTGCGAGCCCGACGTGTCGCCGCTGCAGTTGCAGGGACCGAAATCGGGGCGGATCATGCAGGCGCTGTTCGGGGACGAGATCCTCGATCTGCGCTACTTCTGGTTCCGCGAGATGGAGCTGGGCGGCATTCCGCTGATCGTCTCGCGCACCGGCTGGTCGAGCGAGCTGGGCTATGAGCTGTATCTGCGCGACGCGTCGCAGGGCAACGCGCTGTGGGAATGGATCATGGCGGTGGGCATGCCGCTGGGGCTCAAGCCCGGGCACACCTCGACCATCCGGCGGATCGAAGGGGGGATGCTGTCCTACCACGCCGACGCCGACATCCACACCAACCCGTTCGAGTTGGGGCTAGACCGGCTGGTCAATCTGGACATGGAGGCCGATTTCATCGGCAAGTTCGCGCTGCAGCGCATCCGCGCGACCGGTATCACCCGCAAGCAGGTGGGCCTGATCCTGGATGGCGACCCGCTGCCGGGGCCGAACGCCCGCTTCTGGAGCCTGATGCGCGGCGGCGAGGTGGTGGGAAAGGTCACTTCGGCGGTCCATTCGCCGCGGCTGAAGAAGAACATCGCGCTGGCCATGGTCGCGCTTGACGCCGCCGAGCTTGACACGCGGCTGGAGGTGGTGATGGACTGGGGCGAGACCACGGCGACGGTGGTGGAGCGTCCGTTCTTCGACCCGCGCAAGCGCCTTGCCGCCGCCACGACCGCCCACGCCACCGGATGAGCGCCGCCATGTCCCATCTCGCCATCGACCTGCACTGGCAGCGCAGCGAACCGGCGCTGAAGACCGGCGCCTTCTCGAACGCGCATTCGGTGCACTACAACGGCGCGCATGAAGTGCAGGTGGATGCCGCCCCCGACTGGGGCGGCGATCCGGCCAACACCAACCCCGAACAGGCGCTCGCCGCGGCGCTGTCAAGCTGCCACATGATGACCTTCCTCGCGCTCTGCGCCAAGGCGGGCTGGCCGGTCGCCAGCTATCACGACCACGCCGAGGCGCATCTGGGCAAGAACGCCAAGGGGCTGATGGCGGTGACGCGGATCGACCTGAACCCGGTGGTGCGCTTCGACACCGGGTTCGAGGTCAGCCCCGACAAGCTGGCCGAGATGCAGCACCGCGCGCACCGCTACTGCTTCATCGCCAACTCTCTGGCCGACAGTGTGGAGATCAATGTCAACTGAACCTGCCACCGCCACCGCTTCCGACGCGCCCGCCACCGGCATCCTGCTGCGCGAGGTCTCCGATGACGGCATCCTGCGGCTGACGCTCAACGACGTCGCGCGCCGCAACGCGCTGTCCGAGGCGATGATGACCGCGCTGGGCGACGCCATCGCGGGCGCGGGCTGCGACCCGTCGGTGCGGGTGATCGTGCTGGCCGCGAACGGTCCGGCCTTCTGTGCGGGCCACGACCTGAAGGAAATGACCGCCGGGCGCAGCGCCCCGGACGGCGGGCGGGCCTGTTTCGCGCGGGTCATGGCGCAGTGCTCGGGCGTGATGCAGGGCATCGTCACCTGCCCCAAACCGGTCATCGCCGAGGTGACGGGCGTTGCCACCGCCGCCGGCTGCCAGCTGGTCGCCAGTTGCGATCTGGCGCTCGCGGCCGAGAGCGCGCGATTCAGCACGCCCGGCGTGCATATCGGGCTGTTCTGCTCGACCCCGATGGTGGCGCTGTCGCGCAGCACCGGCACCAAGCACGCGATGGAGATGCTGCTCACCGGCGACATGACCCCCGCCCCGCGCGCCGCCGAGATCGGGCTGGTCAATTACGCCGTCCCCGACGCGGAGTTGCGCGAGGCGACGATGGCCATGGCGCGCAAGATCGCGTCCAAGTCCAGCATGACGCTCGCCACCGGCAAGCGCGCCTTCTACGCCCAGCGCGAGATGCCGCTGGCCGAAGCCTATGACTACGCCAGCCGCGTGATGGTCGACAACATGCTCGCCCACGACGCCGAGGAAGGCATCGGCGCGTTCATCGAGAAACGCGCGCCCCGCTGGCAAGACCGCTAGCGATGGCCGCCAATCCCTACGACACCGGGCTTGACCGCACCCCGGCCAACCACCAGCCGCTGACCCCGCTGGGGTTTCTGGAACGCGCCGCGTCGGTGTTCCCCGATCACACCGCCATCGTCCACGGCCCCCTGCGCCGCAGCTATGCCGACTTCTACACCCGGTCGCGGCAGCTTGCCTCGGCGCTGGCTGCGCGGGGACTGGGGCGCGGGGACACGGTGTCGGTGATGCTGACCAACACCCCGTCGATGCTGGAGTGCCATTACGGCGTGCCCATGTGCGGCGCGGTGCTGCATTCGATCAACACCCGGCTGGACGCGGGGGTGATCGCCTTCCAGCTTGACCACGCCTTGGCGAGGATCGTGATCGTGGACCGCGAATTCGCCCCGCTGATGGCCGAGGCGCTTGCCCGCGCGCAGGTCCGCCCGCAGATCCTGGTCTATGACGACCCCGAATACACCGGCCCCGGCGCGCTGCCCGGGGCCGAGGATTACGAGGCGGTCCTGACATCGGGCGATCCGGGGTTCGAGTGGCTGATGCCGCTGGATGAATGGGACGCGATCTCGATCAACTATACCTCGGGGACCACGGGCGACCCGAAGGGCGTGGTCTCGCACCACCGCGGGGCATATCTGCTCGCGCAGGGCAACGCGCTGACCACGTCGATGCACAAGCACAGCGTCTATCTTTGGACGCTGCCGATGTTTCATTGCAACGGCTGGTGCTTTCCCTGGACGCTGTCGGCGATCATCGGCACGCATGTCTGCCTGCGCCAGGTCCGCGCCGCGCCGATCTGGCGCGCGCTGGCCGAGGAGGGCGTGACTCATCTGTGCGGCGCGCCCATCGTGATGTCGCTGATCCAGAACGCGCCCGAGGCCGAGAAGCGCGCGCTGGACCGGCGCGTGGCGTTCTTCACCGCCGCCGCCCCGCCGCCCGAAAGCCTGCTCGCCGCCATGCACGCGGCGGGCTTCGACGTGACGCACCTTTATGGCCTGACCGAGACCTACGGCCCTGCGGTGGTCAACGAATGGCACCAGGGCTGGTCGGACCTGCCCGCCGACGCGCAGGCCCGGCTGAAGGCGCGGCAGGGTGTGCGCTACCTCCCGCTCGAGGCGCTCGACGTGCTGGACCCCGACACGATGCAGCCCGTCCCGCACGACGGGCAGACCATGGGCGAGGTCATGTTTCGCGGCAACGTCGTGATGAAGGGCTATTTCCGCAACCCCGAGGCCACGCAGAAGGCGCTCGCCGGGGGCTGGTTCCATTCGGGCGATCTGGGCGTGGTCCACCCCGACGGCTACATTCAGCTCAAGGACCGCAGCAAGGACATCATCATCTCGGGCGGCGAGAACATCTCGTCGATCGAGGTCGAGGAGGCGCTCTATCGCCACCCGGCGGTCGCGGTCGCCGCCGTCGTCGCCATGCCGCATGACAAATGGGGCGAAACGCCCTGCGCCTTTGTCGAACTGGCCGGCGGGCACACGGTCGATGAACCCACGCTGCGCGCCTGGTGCCGCGAGCGTCTGGCGCATTACAAGGTGCCCGGTCGGATCGTGTTCGACACCATCCCGCGGACCTCGACCGGGAAGATCCAGAAATTCGTCCTGCGCCAACGCGCATCCGGGCTTGCGCCGCAGGGCTAGGGGCCGGCGCGGGACGATGCAGCGCAGGGCGGTTCGGGTGGCGCCAATGTCCGGGGCGCCTGTTCGCCCCGGCGTGTCATCCCGGGTGCGGGGTCATACCGTCGCGCTATGCCCCGTGTTTCGATTCGATATTGGTCGCGCGCGCGTGGCCCGTCGTATGCTCGCGCCGCAGTGATATGTCAGCGACAGGGGGGAGACACATGTCGTTCGAAGGCAAGAGCATCGTCGTGACCGGGGCCGCATCGGGCTTCGGGCGCGCCATGGCCGAGCGGTTCATCGCCGAAGGCGCGCGGGTCGGGATCTGGGATCTCAACGGCGACGGCGCGGCGCAACTCGCCGAGCGGTTGGGCGAGCGCGCGCTCGCGGCCACCTGCGATGTCGCCTCGGCCGAACAGGTCGGCGCCGCCACCGCCGCCTTCCGCGACGCCTTCGGCACGCCGGACATCGTCATCAACAATGCCGGCTGGACCAACCCCAACGCGCCGCTGATGGAGACCGACGAGGCGACGCTGCGCAAGCTCTACGAGATCAACGTCTTCTCGATCTTCCACATGACCAAGGTGATGGTCCCGCTGTGGCGCGAGAAAGGCGGCGGGGTGATGATCAACATCGGCTCCACCGCCGGGATCCGGCCGCGTCCGGGGCTGACATGGTACAACTCGTCCAAGGGGGCGGTGAACCTGCTCACGCGCTCGCTCGCGGTCGAGCTCGCGCCCGACAACATCCGCGTCTGCGCGATCGCGCCGGTGATCGGGGCGACGGCGCTGCTCGAATCCTTCATGGGCGCGCCCGACACGCCCGAAAACCGCGCCAGGTTCATCTCGACCATCCCGATGGGCCGGTTGAGCGAGCCCGAGGACGTGGCCGGCGCCGCGGTCTATCTGGCGTCGGACGACGCGAAGTTCATCACCGGGGTGGTGCTCGAGGTCGATGGCGGCCGCACCGTATGACCCGGATCGCGCCGGACGACATCATTGCCAGCGTCCGCGATGCGCTTCAATACATCGCCTGCTATCATCCGCCCGACTTTCTGGCGCATCTGGGCCGTGCCCATGCGGCCGAACAAGGCCCCGCCGCGCGTGACGCGATCGCGCAGATCCTGATCTCGTCGCGCATGGCGGCGATGGGGCGGCGGCCCATCTGTCAGGACACCGGCATGGTGGTGGTGTTCGCGCGCATGGGCCAGTCGGTGCGGATCGACGGCGCGCGCAGCCTGGGTGATCTGGTCAATCAGGCGGTGTCCGAAGCCTGGCGGATGGAGAGCAATCCGCTGCGCGCCTCGATGGTGGCCGAGCCGCTGTTCGACCGGCGCAACACCGGCGACAACAGCCCCGCCGTGCTGCATGTCGAGCTGGTGCCCGGCGACACGCTGGAGCTGACGATTGCGGCCAAGGGCGGCGGGTCCGAGAACAAGGCGCAGTTCGCGGTGCTGAATCCGGGCGATTCAGTCGCCGACTGGGTTGTCGATACGGTCGAGACGCTGGGCGCGGGCTGGTGTCCGCCGGGTGTGCTGGGCATCGGCGTGGGCGGCAGTTCCGAGAAGGCGATGGTCATGGCCAAGCAGGCCGTGATGGGTCGGCTGGACATGCACGCGCTGCAGGCGCGCGGGCCGCAGACCCCCGAGGACGCGCTGCGCCTGGAGATCTTCGAGCGCGTCAACGCGCTGGGCATCGGGGCGCAGGGCCTGGGCGGGATGACCACCGTGCTGGATGTGAAGCTGGCGACATATCCCACGCATGCCGCATCGCTGCCGGTGGCGCTGATGCCGCAATGCGCCGCCAACCGCCACGCCACCGTCACGCTGGACGGGTCCGGGCCGGTGACGCTGCCGCCGCCGCGGCTGGCCGACTGGCCCGAAATCGCCCGCGCGGCCACCGCCGATGCCGCCCGGCGCGTGGATCTTGACCGGCTGGACCCGGCGCAGATCGCCGACTGGCGCGCCGGCGAGACGCTGCTGCTGTCGGGGCGGCTGCTGACCGCGCGCGATGCGGCGCACAAGCGGCTGGCCGAGCTTCACGCGCAGGGCCGCCCGCTGCCGGTCGATCTGCGTGACCGGGTGATCTACTATGTCGGCCCGGTCGACCCGGTCGGCGACGAGGTGCTCGGCCCCGCCGGTCCCACCACATCGACGCGGATGGACGGCTACACCGATCTGATGCTCGACCTCGGGGTGCTGGCGATGATCGGCAAGGCCGAGCGCGGTGCCGACACGGTGGCCGCGCTCGGCCGCGCCCGGCGCGCCTATCTGATCGCGGTGGGCGGCGCGGCGGTGCTGGTCGGCCGCGCGATCCGCGAGGCGCGCACCGTCGCCTTCGAGGATCTGGGCATGGAGGCGATCCGCGAAATCACGGTCGAGGACATGCCCGTCACCGTGGCGATCGACCCCGGCGGCAACGCGCTCCACCGCTCCGGCCCGGCGCAGTGGCGCCGGACCCCCCGCGCGCTGGCCGATCCGGGCGCGTCGGCCGGGCGCGTCGGGCCGAGCGGCGGCCGGCAAACGGACCCCGGCGGCACCGGGGTGTGAACCCGGCTCGTGTCCGGCCCGCGCGCACAATGCGACATGCGGCGCGACATGCGGCGCGACATGCGGCGCGACCTGCGGCGCCCGGTTGCCCCCCCCTCGCGCGGGTGGCGTTGGTGGCGTTGGTGGCGAGCGTGTTCGGCCCCCGACCCGCGCGCAGTCTGCCTCAGGCGCCGGTGCGCCAGGTGCCGTCGGCGACAAGCTGCTTCAGGGTTTCGATGCACAGCGTCTCGGCTGCAAGCGCGGCCTTGGACGGTGCATGCTCGGTCGAGCGGACCAGATGCACGGTCCGGCGCAGCGGCGACGTGCCCAGTTGCCACGAGCGCAGACTGCCCGCCGCGATCTCGGTTGCGATGGCGTTCACGGGCAGCACCGAAAATCCCAGCCCGCGTTCGACCAGAACCTTGATGGCGCTGTAGGATTCGACCTCCAGCACGGTGCCGAGCTCGATCCCCGCGCGCTCCATCTCGCGGTCGATGCGGTCGCGCAGCCCGTGCCCCTGGCCGGGCAGGACCAGCGGCAGCGCCGCCATGTCGGCCAGCGAGACAGGGCCGGGTGATGGGGCCGGCGTGTCCGGCAGCCCGTCGGTGGGCGCGAAAAGGCGCAACTCCTCGGTCAGCAACGGGGTGGAGCTGAGGTTGCGATCCTCGGCCGGGTCGTAGAGCAGCCCCAGCTCGACCCGCCCCTCGCGCAGCCAGCTCAGAACGAAGCCGCTCATCGCCTCGGCGATCTTGAGGTTCACGCCGGGATGGGCCGCGCGCATGCGCAGGATCAGCGGCACCGCCAGCATCTCGGCGATGGTGCCGGGCAGGCCGATATGCACCTCGCCCGCGGGCTCGGCCTCGAAATCGCGCACCGCCTGTTGCAGCGCCGCGAAATCGGCCAGGAGCGCGCGCGCGCCCGCTTCCAGAAGCTTTCCCGCCTCGGTCGGAAACACGCCCTGCGCGGTGCGCACCAGCAGGGGCGTGCCCAGATCGGCTTCCATGTTGCGAACATGCAGGCTCAGCGCGGGTTGCGCCACATGCAGGGTCAGCGCCGCGCGCGAGAAGGACTTCGCCTCGACGATGGCCACGAAATACCGAAGCTGCCGGATATCCACGCGCCTGCCCCCCCCTGCGTCCCCCGCCCCCGCGTGACAGGCCCCGGGTCGAAGGTCAATGCGTCGGCGCTCCGTCGCCATATCACTTTTCCATATGGCGGCGGACGAAAAACTGTCTTTGCCGGGGTGGCGCATGCCTAAGCATACTCCGCGCAGGAGAAAAGGGGAGGAGACCCAATGTCACGACTTCGCATGCCGCTCACTGCCGCCGCGCTGACGGCGCTGGCACTGCCTGCCGCCGCGGACACGCCCGACACCATCCGCGTAGGCATCACCACGTTCCTGTCGGGGCCCGCGTCGGTGTTCGGCGTTCCGGGCCGCCAGGCCGCCGAGATGCTGGCCGAGCAGATCAACGACCGCGGGGGCCTTCAGGGCGTCCCGGTCGAGCTGTTCTTTGTCGATGAAGGCACCGGCATGGAAACCCTGCTGTCGGAATATCGCCGCCTTGTCGACACCGTCGACGTGGATGTGATGTTCTCGGGGATCAGCTCGGGGACCTGCAACAACATCGCGCCGCTGGCCGAGGATCTGGAAATCCTGAACTTCATGTGGGATTGCGGCACCCAGCGGATCTTCGAGGAAGGCGATTACCAGTGGGTGTTCCGCACGCAGGCACATGCGGCGCCCGAGGTCCTGTCAACATTCCTGTATCTGATGGATCACGCGCCGGATTTCGAAACCATCGCGGTGGTGAACCAGGACTATGCCTGGGGCCGTGACAGCTGGGCGATCTTCCAGGCGGCTCTTGAAACGCTAAGGCCCGATGTCGAGGTCGTGGCCGAACTGTTCCCGGCCTTCGGCGCGGCCGACTTCTCGACCGAGATATCGCGCCTGCAGGTGCTGCGCCCCGATGTGGTCCTGTCGACTTCCTGGGGCGGCGATCTGGACACCTTCGTGCGCCAGGCCAACCAGCGCGGCCTGTTCAACAACTCGCTCTTCGTGCTGCCGCTGGCCGAAAGCAGCCTTGAACGTCTGGGCTTCGATCTGCCCGAGGGGGTGATCGTCGGCGCGCGCGGGGACCACTACTTCCTGCACCCCGAATTCCGCGACGACGACGACTTCACGGGCTTCATGGACGCGTTCAAGGAGCGCACGGGCGACTGGCCGATCTATCCCGTGTTCCACATGGCGCAGGCCTTCGCGGCGCTGGAAGCCGCCTATGACGCCGCCGCCGAGGCCACCGGCGGGTTCCCCGACCGCGTCGCCGTTCGTGACGCGATGGAGGGCATCAGCTTCTCGGGCCTGGGCCGCGAAGTCACGATCCGTGACGACAACCAGGGGCTGGAGGATCAGTTGCTGGGCGTGACCCGGCGGGCCGATGGCTTCGACTTCAACATCATGGACGACATGATCATCTATCCGGCCGCCGATATCACAACCCCGGTCGGACAGGAGACGCTGTCGTGGATCCGCGCGCTCGATGAAAGCTTCCTCGAGATCTCGGGCGACCGCTTCAGCCACGAGGACTGAGCCCGACGCATCGCAAACGAAGGGGGTGGCGCGCGCGGCGCAGCCGCCCCCTTCGCTGTCGGTCCGCTCCAGCAAGGATCTGATTGCACATGGATTCCACACTTGCCCTGATCGCGCTGCTTGACGGCGTGTCCTATGCCTCGCTGCTGTTTCTGGTCGCCGTCGGTCTGACGCTGATCTTCGGTGTGCTGGGCGTGCTCAACGTTGCGCATGGCAGCTTCTACGCCATCGGCGCCTACATGGCCGTCACCCTGGGCCGCTGGCTGGTGGCCAATGACTGGAACCCGTGGCTCACCTTTCCGGCGCTTCTGATCGCCGCCATCGCCACGGGGGTCGTGCTTGGCGGGTTGATGGAGCGGTTCCTGCTGCGGCGCATCTATACCAAGGACCCGGTGCTGCAACTGCTGATCACCTTCGCGGTGTTCATGATCCTGGAGAACATGCAGCGCATGGTCTGGGGCGTGCAGCCCTATTTCATGTCCACGCCGCTGCAGCTTCTGGGTAATATCAGCGTGCTGGGGATCAATTACACGGCCTATCAGGTGGTGTTCCTGCCGATCATGGCGCTGCTGACGCTGCTGGGGCTGCGGCTGTTCCTGCGCCACACGCTTGCCGGCGCGCGCATCACCGCCGTGACCCAGGACCGCGAAGCCGCGACCGCCATGGGGATCGACGCCCGCGCGGTCTATTTCACCACCTTCATGATCGGGGCATGTCTGGCGGCGATGGGCGGCGCGCTGGCGGCCCCCACCACATCGGTGGTGCCGGGCATGGGCGCGCAGATGATCGTGCTGTCCTTCGCGGTGGCCGCGGCCGCCGGGCTGGGCAACATCGAGGGTGCGCTGGTCACCGCGCTGCTGATCGGGATCGCGCGCAGCTTCGCCATCTACCTGTTCCCCGAAGTCGAAATCCTGGTGCCCTACCTGATCATGGTGCTCGTGCTGCTGTGGCGCCCGATGGGCCTGTTCGGCATGCCCGAAGCGAGGAAGATCTGATGAAACGTCTTCTTGTCATCGCGCTTGTCGTGGTGCTGGCCCTGCTGCCGGTGCTGTCGGCCGGAAACGTCACCTTCGCCACGACGGTCTATGCCAAGATGCTGGCGGTGCTGGGCATCTTCCTGCTGCTGCAGGCAGGCCAGGTCAGCTTCGGGCACGGCATGTATTTCGCCGCCGGCGCCTACACCGCCGCCTATATGGGGCAGGCGATGGGTGGGGCGGACATCCTGCTGCTGCTGCTTGCCGTGATCGCGATCTCGGGGCTGTCGGGGCTGATCGTGGGGCTGTTCGTGTCGCGCTATCGCTACATCTTCTTCGCGATGCTGAACCTCGCGTTTTCGATGGCGGTGTTCGCGCTTCTGGAAAAGCTGTTCCACCTGACCGGCGGCACCGACGGGCTGCGTGTGCCGCGGCCCACCCTTCTGGGCGAGAGTTTCTCGCGCGCGCAGTTCGACATCGTGATCTACTACTTCTCGTTCATCATGGTGGTGCTGGGGTCGCTGGGCATCTGGCTCTATCTGCGCAGCCCGCTCGGCCAGGCGCTCAAGGCCGTCAAGGTCAACGAGACGCGGCTGGAATACATCGGCCTGTCGGCCAACCGCACCATCCTGATCGCCTATGTGTTCTCGGCGGTTCTTGCCGGGATCGGCGGGTTGGCCTTCGGGCTGCAGCAGGGGCTGGCGGTGCCGGAACTGACCTTCTGGACGCGGTCGGGCGAGTTCGTGTTCATCGCCGTGCTGGGCGGGGTGGGCAACGTGATCGGCGTGTTTGCGGGCACCGTGGTGTTCCAGGCCGTCCGGTTCGTCGCCGCCGCGCTGCTTGACGATGCGTGGCAGCTGATTCTGGGGATTGTCCTGATCGGGATCATCCTGGTGGTGCCCGCCGGGCTGATCGGGCTGCCGGCGCGGCTGATGGAGCTGGGCCGGGCCATTCGCAAGCGCCGGTTTCTTGCAGGCCGCGAGCAGGAGTAACGAATGTCACGGAACACCACCCCATTGCTGAGCGCGCGCGGCATCAAGATATCGTTCGGAGGCGTCATCGCCGCCGATGGCATCGACCTCGATATCTTCCCCGGCGAGATGCTGGCCATCATCGGCCCGAACGGTGCCGGCAAGACAACCTTTCTGAATGTCTGCACCGGGTATCTGAAGCCGCAGGCCGGATCCGTCCGGATGGGCGGGGCCGAGCTTCTGGGCATGGCGCCGCGCGCCATCACCCGGCTGGGTGTCGCGCGCGCCTTTCAGATCCCGCAGCTGTTCGTCGAACACACGGTGCTGGAGAACATGCTGCTGTCGGCGGCGGTGCGCGAACGCGCCTGGAACCCGTTTCGCAACCTGCATGCGCTGCCCCAGCGCGACGAGATGATGGAGCTGCTGCGCCTGGTCGATTGCGCCGACATCGCCGAGCGCTCGGCGCATGAGTTGCCCGAGGGCCAGCGCAAGCTTGTGGACATCGCCATCGCGCTGGCGCAACGCCCGAAGCTTCTGCTGATGGACGAACCGACCTCGGGCGTGGCATCGTCGGACAAGTTCGGCATCATGGAGATCCTGATCGATGCGCTGCGCAAGGCGCAGGTGACATCGGTCTTTGTCGAACACGACATGGAAATGGTGACCCGTTATGCCAGCCGCGTCGCCGTCTGGAGCGAGGGCCGCATCCAGATGCAGGGCGAACCCGCCCATGTCATGAATGACCCCGAAGTCATTCGCACCGTGATCGGAGGCTGACATGCTGAGCTTCGAATCCGTCAACGTCTCGATCGAAGGCATCCCGATCCTGCGCAAGATCACCTTCACCGCCGCGCGTTCGGAAACCATCGCGCTGGTCGGGCACAATGGCGCCGGCAAGACCACCACCTTGCGCACCATCATGGGCTTCACCGATGCGCGCGGCACGATCACCTTCGACGGGCAGGACCTGAGCGCGGTCACACCGCATCGCCGCCCGGCGCTGGGGATCGGCTATTCCCCCGAGGATCGGCGCCTGTTCAACGGCTTCAGCGTGCTTGAAAACATCCTGCTGCCGGCGCGCATCGCAGGGCTTCCGCAGCGCGAGATCGACCAGCGGCTGGAGCGTGTCTACACCGTCGCACCCGAGCTGAAGAAGCTCGCGCAGCGGCCTGCGGGGTCGGTGTCCGGCGGGCAGGGCAAGATGGTGGCGCTGGGCCGCGCGCTGATGCTGTCGACGCGGCTGCTGCTGCTGGACGAGCCGTTCCAGGGCCTCGCGCCCGTGCTGGCGGCCAGCTACGCCGACGCGCTGCGCCGGCTGGAGCAACTTGCCCCCGAGATCACGGTGATCATCACCGAATCGAACCCTGAAATCCTGGACAAGATGACCGAGCGGACGATCACGCTGGAGCGTGGTGCCATCGCCTCGGATGAACGACACACGAAGGAAACAGCATGACCCCCGACGCAATCATCCCGGCACAGGGCGTGTTCATCGACAACCGCTGGACGCCGGCGGCCTCGGGGCGCGAGGTCGATGTCCACAACCCCGCCACGGGCCGGGTCTTCGCCCGGATCGCCGCGGGCGGGGCAAAGGATGTGGACCGCGCCGTGGCCTCGGCGCGCGCCGCGCTCGCCGGCCCGTGGGGCAGGCTCAGCGCAACCGAGCGCGGGCGCATCCTGACCGAAATCGGTCGCCGCATCACTGCCGAGGCCGAACCGCTCGCGCAGCTCGAAGCCCGCGACACCGGCAAGCCGATGGCGCAGGCGCGCGCCGACATCGCCGCCGCCGCGCGGTATTTCGAATTCTACGGCGGCGCGGCCGACAAGGTGCATGGCGACACCATCCCCTTCATGACCGGGTATTTCGTGGCCACCGAACGCGTGCCGCACGGGGTGATCGGTCATATCATCCCGTGGAACTATCCGGCACAGATGTTCGGCCGGACGCTGGGTCCGGCGCTGGCGATGGGCAATGCCTGCGTGCTCAAACCCGCCGAGGATGCCTGCATGACCCCGCTTCGGCTGGCTGCGATCGCCGCCGAGGCCGGGCTGCCGGCGGGCGCGCTGTCGGTGGTGCCGGGGCTGGGCTCCGAGGCCGGCGCCGCGCTGGCGCAGCATCCGGGGCTGGATTTCATCGCATTCACCGGCAGCCCCGAGGTCGGCGTGTTCATCCAGGAGGCTGCGGCGCGCAACCATATCGGCTGCACGCTGGAACTGGGCGGCAAGTCCCCCCAGATCGTGTTCGACGATGCCGATCTGGACGCCGCGGTGCCGGTGATCCTGAAGGCGATCACGCAGAATTCGGGGCAGACCTGCTCGGCCGGGGCGCGGGTGCTGGTGCAGGCGTCGGTGATGGACCGGCTGGCCGAGGCGCTGCGCGCGGGCTTTGCGCGCATGCGCGCGGGCACGCCCGACATGGACCTCGACCTCGGCCCGGTGATCAGCGCGAAGCAGCGAGGCCGGATCGAGGCGTTCCTGGCCCGCGCCGCCGAACAGGGCGTGCCGGAGATGGCGCAGGGCACCGTTGCCACCGACGAGGACGGCTATTTCGTGGCGCCGCGGCTCTACGGTCCGGTGCCGCGCGACAACCCGCTGGCCCTGGAAGAGGTGTTCGGGCCGGTGCTGTCGCTCTTGCCGTTCGAGGACGAGGCCGACGCCATCGCGCTGGCCAACGGCACGGATTACGCGCTGATCGCGGCGGTGTGGTCGCGCGACACGTCGCGCGCGCTGCGGGTGGCGCGGCAGATCGTGGCCGGACAGGTCTATGTCAACGCCTATGGCGCCGGCGGCGGGATCGAACTGCCCTTCGGGGGCATGCGCAAATCCGGCCACGGCCGCGAGAAGGGGTTCGAGGCGCTTCTCGAATTCTCGAGCCTGCGCACGCTGGTCGTCAAGCACGACTGACGAAAGGGAAGCCGCGATGCCTGTCCACCCACCCGCGACCATGCCGCACCCGCGCCGCGAGCCGACGCCATGACCGGCGATCCGTTCCTGCCGCTCTTTGTGCCGGGCACGCGCGCCGGGCTGCTGGACAAGGCGATGGGCTCGGGCGCCTCGGCGGTGATCCTGGACCTCGAGGACGCGGTGGATCCGGGCCAGCGCGCCGCGGCGCGCGACGCGGTGGTCGCGGCGCTGGCACGGCCGCGCCGCTGCCCGGTGCTGGTGCGCGTCAATCCCGCCGACAGCACCGACCACGCCGCCGACATGGGCGCGCTTGCCGCCGCCGTGGCGCCCGACGCGGTGGTGCTGGCGAAGGCCGAAGCCCCCG
>PUOA01000035.1 GCA_003551925.1 Paracoccaceae bacterium | reverse complement strand
GGCTCCCATCCGCAAGCCAGACACGCAAAGGCCCCCACCGTTGCAGGCGGGGGCCTTGCGCTGTTGTCGGATGTGCGCGGGATCAGCCGCGGTCGCCGCCGCCGCCCGAGCCACCGCCGAACACGATGTCGGCTTCGCTGGGTGCGGGCGCCTCGGCGGGCGCGGCAAGCGCGGCGGCGGCCTCGGCCTCGGCCCGGCGCGCTTCGAGCACCTTCTGGTCGCGCTCGGCGGCGATGCGGCGCACCTTGGTGGTCACGCCGCCGGTGCCCGCCGGGATCAGCCGGCCCACGATGACGTTCTCCTTCAGGCCCACCAGCTTGTCGCGCTTGCCCTGCACCGAGGCCTCGGTCAGCACACGCGTCGTCTCCTGGAACGAGGCCGCCGAGATGAACGAGCGCGTTTGCAGGCTGGCCTTGGTGATCCCCAGCAGGATCGGCTCGCCGCGTGCCGGCTGCAGCCCGGCGGCCGCCGCCTTCTCGTTGATCTCGTCGAACTCGGCCTTGTCGACATGCTCGCCCTTCAGCAGCGTTGTCTCCCCGGAATCGAGGATCTCCCACTTCTGGAGCATCTGCCGGACGATCACCTCGATATGCTTGTCGTTGATCTTCACGCCCTGCAGGCGATAGACGTCCTGCACCTCGTCGATCAGATACTTGGCAAGCGCCTCGATCCCCATGATCCGCAGGATGTCATGCGGCGCGGGGTTGCCGTCCATGATGTAGTCGCCGCGCTGGATGAAGTCGCCTTCCTGCACCGGGATGTGCTTGCCCTTGGGCACCATGTATTCCACGGGCTCCAGCGAGTCGTCGGCGGGTTCGATGCTGATCCGGCGCTTGTTCTTGTAGTCGCGCCCGTAGCGGACATAGCCGTCGATCTCGGCGATGATGGCGTGGTCCTTGGGCCGGCGAGCCTCGAACAGTTCGGCCACCCGCGGCAGACCGCCGGTGATGTCCTTGGTCTTGGCACCTTCGCGCGGGATCCGCGCGACCACGTCGCCGGGGCGGATGTCCTGCCCGTCCTCGACCGACAGGATCGCGTCCACCGACATCGGATAGACCACCGGGTTGCCGCCGTCGCCGCGCACGGGCTCGCCGGTCTCGGGGTCCATGATGATGATCTCGGGCTTGAGCGCCGCGCCCTTGGGGGTCGAGCGCCAGTCGGTGACGATCTTCTGCGTCATGCCGGTGGCGTCGTCGGTCTCGTCGCGCACCGACAGCCCGCCGATCAGATCGACGAAGCGCGCCACACCGGCCTTCTCGGCGATGATCGGCAGGTTGTAGGGGTCCCACTCCAGCAGCTTGGTGCCACGCGTGATCTCCTGCCCCTCCTTCACCAGCACGCGGGTGCCGTAGGTGACCTTGTGGCTCGACCGCTCCACGTTGTTGTCGCCCATGATGACGATCTGCATGTTGCGGCCCATGACGATCTGCTCGCCGGCGGCGTTTTCCAGCAGGTTGGCGTTGCGGAACTCCACACGCCCGGGCTGGCTGGATTCGACGAAGGACCGGCTGCCGCCCTGCGCCACGCCGCCCATGTGGAAGGTGCGCATGGTCAGCTGCGTGCCCGGTTCGCCAATCGACTGCGCGGCGATGATGCCCACCGCCTCGCCGGCGTTGACCTCGGTGCCGCGGGCCAGATCGCGCCCGTAGCACTTGACGCAGACGCCCTCCTCGGCCTCGCAGGTCAGGGGCGAGCGGATCTTGACCGCCATCACGCCCGCAGCCTCGATCGCCTCGGCCTTGCGCTCGTCGATCAGCTCGTTGTGCGACACGATGATCTCGCCCGAGTCTGGATGGGTGACATCCTCGGCCGCCGAACGGCCCAGGATGCGCTCGGCCAGCGTCGCCACCACCTCGCCGTCGTTCACCGCAGCCTCGGCGGTGATGAAACGGTCGGTGCCGCAGTCGTGAATGCGCACGATGCAGTCCTGCGCCACATCCACCAGCCGCCGGGTCAGATAACCCGAGTTCGCGGTCTTGAGCGCGGTGTCGGCCAGACCCTTGCGCGCGCCGTGGGTGGAGTTGAAATACTCCAGCACGGTCAGCCCTTCCTTGAAGTTCGAGATGATCGGCGTCTCGATGATCTCGCCCGAGGGCTTGGCCATCAGCCCGCGCATCCCGCCGAGCTGCTTCATCTGGCTCACCGAGCCCCGCGCGCCGGAGTGCGACATCATGTAGATCGAGTTCGGCTCCTGCTCGGCGCCGTTCTCATCAACCTTCTCGGCCGAGATGGTCTTCATCATCGCCTCGGTCACGCTGTCCGAGCACTTCGACCAGGCATCGACGACCTTGTTGTACTTTTCGCCCTGGGTGATCAGGCCGTCCATGTACTGCTGCTCGAATTCCTTGACCTGGTCGCGGGTGGCGCCGACGATGTCCCACTTCTCCTCGGGGATCAGCATGTCGTCCTTGCCGAACGAAATGCCGGCGCGGAACGCCTCGCGGAAGCCCATGCCCATGATCTGGTCGCAGAAGATCACCGACTCCTTCTGGCCGCAGTAGCGGTAGACGGTGTCGATCACGTTCTGCACGTCCTTCTTGCGCAGCAGGCGGTTGACCAGCTCGAACGGCGCCTTGGCGTTGAGCGGCAACAGCGCGCCCAGACGCACGCGACCGGGCGTGGTCTCGTAGCGGCGGTAGACCTCGTTGCCATCCTCGTCGATCTGCAGGATGCGGCACTGGATCCTGGTGTGCAGATGCACGGTGCCCGAGCTGAGCGCGTGCTCGACCTCCTCGGGCCCCGAGAACACCATCCCCTCGCCCGGCATGCCCTTGCGCATCATCGAGGTGTAGTAGAGCCCCAGCACCATGTCCTGGCTCGGCACGATGATCGGCGCGCCGTTGGCGGGCGAGAGCACGTTGTTGGTGGACATCATCAGCACGCGCGCCTCGAGCTGCGCCTCGAGGCTGAGCGGCACGTGCACGGCCATCTGGTCGCCGTCGAAATCGGCGTTGAACGCGGCGCAGACCAGCGGGTGCAGCTGGATCGCCTTGCCTTCGATCAGCACCGGCTCGAACGCCTGGATGCCCAGCCGGTGCAGCGTCGGTGCGCGGTTCAGCAGCACCGGATGCTCGCGGATCACCTCGTCGAGGATGTCCCAGACCTCGGGACGTTCTTTCTCGACCAGCTTCTTGGCCTGCTTGACGGTCGAGGAGAGCCCCTTGGCTTCCAGCCGCGAATAGATGAACGGCTTGAACAGCTCGAGAGCCATCTTCTTCGGCAACCCGCACTGGTGCAGCTTTAGCTCCGGCCCGGTCACGATCACCGAGCGGCCCGAGAAGTCGACGCGCTTGCCCAGCAGGTTCTGGCGGAAGCGGCCCTGCTTGCCCTTGAGCATGTCGGAAAGCGATTTCAGCGGGCGCTTGTTGTTGCCGGTGATGACCCGGCCGCGGCGGCCGTTGTCGAACAGCGCATCGACCGATTCCTGCAGCATGCGCTTCTCGTTGCGCACGATGATGTCCGGGGCGTTCAGCTCCAGCAGGCGACGCAGGCGGTTGTTGCGG